>JAPLOK010000119.1 GCA_026400775.1 Alphaproteobacteria bacterium
CTGGCCGATGCGGATGGCTTCGCCTCGCTCGGCCAGGGCCGGCGCGCCGCACTCTGGGCCGTGGAGCGCATCCCCGATGCAGCCCCCCTGCCGCTGTTCGAACACGCCGCCGAACTGGCGCCGGAGGCCGATGCGCAGCTGCCCGAGATGGCTTTGCGTGAGGAGATCGCGGCCGACTACCAGTCCCTGCGGCTATCCCTGAAGGGCCACCCCATGGCCATGCTGCGCGGCCATTTCCAGGCGCTGCGTGTGCGCAGCGCCGAGGCGGTCAACGCCATGCGCGATGGTGCCTGGGTGCGCATGGCGGGCTTGGTGCTGGTGCGCCAGCGGCCGGGCAAGGGCAATGCCGTCTTCATCACGCTGGAGGATGAGAGCGGCGTCGTGAACGCGCTGCTCTGGGCGAGCCTGCTGGAGCAGTTCCGCCGCCCCGTCATGGCAGCCCGCCTGATGCTGGCCGAAGGCCGCGTGCAGCGCAGCGCCGAGGGCGTGGTGCATCTGATGGCCCGCCGCGTGGAGGATCATTCGCATGCGCTCGCGCTGCTCTCGGCCGCGCATGATCCGGTTGTCCAGATGACAAGCGCCGATGAGGTGCGCAACCCGCGCCCGGTGCACCCGCGCCATGGCCACCCACGCCATGCGCGGCTGCTGCCAAAATCGCGGGACTTCCATTGAGCCGCTGCTGAGCGGATGATTCACCGCTTCGGCGTGCCGCCTTCACGGATCATGCTCTAATTCGGCTTCAGCCGCTCCGTCACCTCGCGCCGCACGCCCTCCAGCAGGCGATGCGTCTCACGCGCCTTGACCACCAGCCCGATGCCCTGCGGGTCCGCGCCCACGCCGCCGCGCAGCGTGCCGATCAGTCCGTAGCGGCTGCGCGCGGCCAGCGCCTCCGGGTTGCGGCCGGCACGCCCCGCGCCTGGCATCAGCAGCACGGGCGCCCCCCACATGCCCGGCAGCAGCCTGGCACCCAGCAGGAATTCCGGCTGCCCGGACCAGTCCAGCAGCGGATGGCTTGCACTATGAGCAGCCAGGATCAGCGGCAGGTTGTTGGCGCTGTCCGTCAGCTTCTCGGTGGCGGCGATGATGGCCAGGCTTTCCAGCGCATCCAGCTCATCCCAGCGCTCCTCGGGGAAGAAGACCGTGTCATCCAGCCACATCGCATAGAGGCTGCGCCCAGGATTGGCTTGCCCCCAGGCGGTGATGGCACGCGCTGGCAGCAGCGCCGCCAGATCGATCGCGGCATTGGGGTGCGGCACGATGTGCAGCGTGGCGCCAGCCATGCGCAGCGCGGTGGTCTCGCGCAGCGGTTCGCCGCCCTGGGCCAAGTGCATGTGCAGCGTCACGGCCTGGGCCTGGGCGAGTGCGGCTCGCGTCGTGATCAGTGCGGGCAATTGCCGGTTCTGGCCCACCTGCACCTGGTAGCCATAGGCGGTGGCCACGCGCGTGTCGGCGGGTGTTTCCACCTCCAGCCGCTTGACCGCATGCAGCAGCCGTTCGGTGAGAGTGGTGGGCGGGAAGGGCATGCTACAGCTTGGCCAGCATCGCGGCGGCGTGCTCGCGCGGCAGGAAGAAGAAGACGAAGACGTATTCGGGGATGTACTCGAACACCGCGGGGCTCGGGTTTGCACGCTGGAAGCGGGCGCGGTCGAATTCGGCCATGGCGCGCATCGCCCCATCCCACCACCAGAACCCGTCATAGCCGAGCGCGTCGAGATATGCCGGTACGGCATAGGTCGAGCCTTCGCGATGGCGTTCCTCGATCTCGACCGAGAGCACCGGGCGTTCGCGCAGCAGCGTGGCGCGGCCGCCCTGCAGAGCTTCGTATTCCGCGCCTTCTACATCGAGCTTCACATGCGTCAGGCCGGACAACGCGAGCGCATCGAGCGTTGTGACGCGCACCTCGTGCTGCTGCACGCTCACCTCTGAAAACCCCTGGTAATCCTTGGCGATACTGGCCCATTGCTCCTGCGTCACGCCGTTGACGACGGGCACCGACAGGGTGAAGGCACCAGGTGCGGCACCCAGCGCCTCGCGCCGCAATTCCACATGGGCGGGGCAGGGCGTGAAGCGCGCCTGCAGCCGTCCATGCGCGCTGGGCAGCGGTTCGAAGGCGATGACGCGGCTGCGCGGAAGTGCGGCGAAGGGCGCGGTCAGCAGTCCGTCATGCGCGCCGATATCGAGCATGACGCCCGGCCGATGCAGGCGCTGGTGGAAGGTGATCTCGTCCATGTGGTCCTTCAGGGGGCGTGCACGGTCGGCGCCACGCCATGTTCGTAGCGGTTGACGAGGTTGCTCCAGGTCAACTGGCCGGAGCGGTCCACCACCACCAGGTTGCCCTGTTCGATCTCGGTTTGCAGCAGGTCGCGCAATTGCCGGCGGGTGGCGCGCGGATTGGCGCGGGCAACACGCCGGCCCTGTTCGTTATTGTAAAGATCCATCGACAGCCGCGCGGGCATGGCGAGGTTGCCCGGAACCCCCTCATGCGCCGTGCCGAAGCTCTCGGCGAAGCTGTTGCCGAAGGTCTGCGCCATCATCGCATTCCACAGCGAATGGCGCAGCGCGTCGCGATGCCCGTCATTGCCGTTCCAGGCGGCGCGGTCATCGGCATCGGTCACCCAGGCCGGCACCGCGGCATCGGGGTAGGTCTCCTCGGAGAGCGAGAAGGCGAGATCGGCGATGGTCTTGAACTCGTTCATGTTCGTCAGGCCCAGCCCCGTCAGCAGCCTAGCCTCGGTCGCTGTCATGGTCCGCGTGAAGGTCTCCTCGTCGATCATCGCCAGCAGTCCCATGGGCGTGAAGCGCACCATGGTGTCCGCGGGCACGGTGTAGATGCGCAAGATCTCCGAGATCGCAGGCCGGTCCGAAGGCAGCGTGGGCGAGATCGGGCCAAGCCAACTCGCGCCGTCGCGGTAGAGGATGCCCGGCGGCAGCCGGGCCGCCTCACGCACGCCAAGCCTGCCATCGGCCAGCATCTCGGCCGCCTGATGCATCACGCCCTCATCGGTCAGCATGATGGTGCCGCCCATCGCGACCACCACCTCGCGCAGCGAGTCACGTTCATCGGGCTGGTCGGCCAGGATGCGCAGATAGCTCTCGGCTTCCGGCCGATCACCGAAACGGCGGTCGGTGCCGCCCACCTCGCCGGGCGGGCCGATCACCACCTCATGCAGGCCGGCATGTAGCACTCGGAACATTGTGCGATCCTGATGCGAAACGCCGCATGCTTCCATAGCGCGTGCGGCTTGCCCAGCGATTCAATCAGCGCCGAGGCTCTGGCTGAAGCGCAGCAGGTAGCCATCGGGGTCGCTCACGATGAATTGGCGCACATGCACGTGGCCGCTGCCGATGCGGTAGTGCTTCTCATGCAGCGCCAGAAAGATGGGCAGGCCATGCGCACCGGCGCGGGCGTGCAGCGCCTCCACATCGGCGATGGTGAATTCCAGGTTCAGCCCGCGGCCGAAGGGGCGCTCCAGCGGGCCGGCGAGCCAGTCCTCGCCATTGATCTGGTCCAGCATGATCCATGCGTCTTCGCGCGCGAGCATGGCGAAGCCCGCCTCGGGTCGGTCATAGAGCACCGTGAAGCCCAGCACGTCGCGCCAGCAGCGCAGGCTGGCGGCCAGGTCGGTGACCAGCAATTCCGGGACGCAGGCCGGGCCGTCATCCAGCAATGCGAGCAATTCGGCGGCTGCGCGCCTCATGCCGCGGCGATTGCCGCATTCATTGCCCGCACGCCGGCGGCGGCACCTTCGGGGTGGTTCCACACCGCACCCACCACTGCCAGGAAATCCGCCCCCGCCCGCACCAGCGGCGCGCAGTTCTCGGCGGTGATGCCGCCGATCGCGACGCAGGGGATTTCCATCATCTCGCTCCACCATTCCAGAAGCTCGCTCTCCGCGCGGTGCACGGTCTCCTTGGTGTCGGTGGGGAAGAAGGCGCCGAAGGCGACATAATCCGCGCCCATCTCGCCGGCCTGCAGCGCCAGGTGCCGCGAGGCATGGCAGGTGATACCGAGGATGCGGCCATCCAGCGCCATGCGCGCGGCCGCATGGTCACCATCCTGCTGGCCGATATGCGCGCCGTCGCAGCCCAGCCGTGCTGCGAGCAGCGAGTCGTCATTCAGCAGGAAGGCGACGTCCCGCGCATGGGCGACCGGCATCAGTGAATCCACCGCGCGCTTCACATCATCGGCCGCGGCATCCTTCAGGCGCAGTTGCAGGCTGGCCACATCTCCTGCGTCCAGGGCTGCCTCCAGCGTGTCGGCAAAGCCTGCGGGCAGGCGCGGTGGCGTGATCAGATACAGGCGGCAATCGGGCATGGCCCTGTGTGGCGAGGCTTCAGTCGTAGCGCAACTCCCGCGCCTTGCCCGAGAAGATGCGCCAGGCGACCACGGTGTAGATCAGGATGACCGGCAGCACGAAGAGCGTGCCGGCCAGGATCAGGCTGAGCGATTCCGGCGCGCTGGCTGCCTCCCACATCGTGAGTTGTTCCGGCACAACATAGGGGAAGAAGCTCCAGGCGAGGCCCGCGAAGGCCAGCACGAACAGCCCCACCGCCGACCAGAAGGGCAGCCGGCGCAGCGCATCGCCCGGATAGGGCATGTGGCGCAGCACGGAATTCAGCACCAGCACCAGAACCAGCGTGCCGAGCGGCAGCGGCAGCAGCAGCACCACATAGGGCAGGCTGAACCAGCGATCGAAGATGCGCTCGGAGACGAAGGGCGTGGCCGCCGAGACCAGCAAAATACCGAAGGCGACGGGTGCGAGGCACATCCGGCACCAGCGCACCGCGCGCTTCTGCAACTCGCCCTCCGTGCGCCAGATCAGCCAGGCGGCGGCGATGAAGATATAGGCGATGGCGAGCCCGATCGCCGACATCGCGGCGAAGAGCCAGCCATGCCAATGCGAATCGAAGCCCAGGATGTAGCGGCCCAGCATCCAGCCCTGTGACAGCGCGGCAAGCGCGGAGCCACCGATGAAGGCGGCTTCCCAGCGGCGCTTGTCGGCCGCATCGGCCGCCTTGGCGCGGAATTCGAAGGCCACGCCGCGCAGCGTCAGCCCCGCCAGCATGACGGCCACGGCCAGATAGAGCTGCGTCAGCACGATGCCATGCGCTGTGGGAAAGGCCACCAGCAGCAGGCCCACGCCTAGCACGAGCCAGGTCTCGTTGGCATCCCAAAAGGGGCCGATGGAGGCCACCATGCGGTCGCGCTCGGCGTCATCAGCGGCCGCCGGCAGCATCATGCCCACGCCCAGGTCGAAGCCGTCCAGCACGACATAGGCCAGCACCGAGATCGCCATCAGCGCGGCGAAGATCACCGGCAGCCAGTCCGGGGGAAGGAAGGGGGTCATGCCGGCACCGCCACGGATTGCTTCCCGGACTTGCCGGCCAGGCGATAGATGGTGCTGACATAGGCCGCGAGCAGCAGCGCGTAGATCACCAGATACATGAACAGTGTCGAGGCGATGGCGGCTGCCGGCACCGGGCCCGCGGCCTCGGCGGTGCGCAGCACGCCGTGTACCAGCCAGGGTTGCCGCCCGATCTCGGTCACGTACCAGCCCGCCAGCGTGGCCAGCCAGCCGGAGAAGGTCATGACCACCAGGCCGCGCAGCATCAGCGTGGGAAGCTGGCCGCGCCGCCACAGGAACCAGGCGCCCACCAGGCCGAAGGCGATCATCAGGCAGCCAATGCCCACCATCACGCGAAACGCGTAGAAGATGGGCGCCACCGGCGGGTGTTCGCCGCGGAAATCGTTCAGCCCCTGAATCACGCCATCCGGGTCATGCCGCAGGATGATGCTGGCCAAGGCAGGGATGCCGATTTCCAGCCGGTTCTCCCGCGCATTCTCATCCGGGATCGCGAAGAGGATCAGCGGCACGCGGCCACTGGTGTTCCAATGCCCCTCCATCGCCGCGACCTTGGCGGGCTGGTGCTCCAGCGTGTTCAGCCCGTGCAGGTCGCCCACGAACATCTGTGTCGGCGCGAACACGGCCGCGATGACCACACCCGTGCGCAGCGCCGCCCGCACGCCCGGCGCCTGGTCGCCCCGCAGCCACCGCCAGGCGGAAATGCCCGCGATCAGGAAGGCGCAGGTCAGTGCCGAGGCGATGAGCATATGCGTCAGTCGATAGGGCAGCGATGGGTTGAACACGATGGCTAACCAATCGGTTGCATGCGCCACGCCATCGCGCATCTCGAAGCCCGCCGGCGTGTGCATCCAGCTGTTCAGCACAATGATCCAGAAGGCGGACATGGTGGTGCCGAAGGCGACCAGGAAGGTGGCCCCGGTATGCGCCCAGCCCGGCACGCGACGGAAGCCGAACAGCATGATGCCCAGAAAGGTGGCCTCCAGGAAGAAGGCGGTCAGCACCTCATAGGCCAGCAGGGGGCCCGCGATATTGCCCACGCGTTCCATGAAGCCCGGCCAGTTGGTGCCGAACTGGAAGGACATGGTGATGCCCGAGACCACGCCCAGCGCGAAGCTCAGCGCGAAGACC
>JAPLOK010000325.1 GCA_026400775.1 Alphaproteobacteria bacterium
GTGGCCTCGCGGTCGGCCCATTCATGCGCGCGGAACAGCACCCCTCCCGCCCCGCCATCGGTGAAGGCGAGCAGCCGGGCGATGCCATCGGCCACCGTATCGGGGCTACCGACCAGAGTCGTACCGGCCCGCAGGCCATCGCCCAGCGGGTCCTCGGTTCGCGTGGGCGGGCGGGCCAGCACCTCGCCGAAATAGCCCTCGGTCTCGATCCGCTCGCCCTTCGAGACATCGCGCAAGGCCCGCTCGTCATCCTCCGCGCAGTGCATGTTCACCACCAGGCGCCAATCGCGGCGGTGCATCGTGGCGCCATGCTTCGCGGCCTCGCTTTCCGCCAGGCGCCATTGCTCCGCGAGCTTTTGCGGCCCGCCCGGCAAGCCAGCACCCAGTGACAGCATGCCAAGCCCGTGCTTGGCCGCCGCCATCACGCCCGATGGCGTGGTGCTGGTCGCCACCGCGATGGGAAAACGCGGGTCGGAATAAGGTGCCAGATGCAGCCGCGCATCCTTCAGCGTGAACCAGTCGGTCTGCATCGTGACCGGCTCCTCGCAGGCCAGCAGCTTCACGATGGCGGAGAGTGATTCCTCCATGCGCCTGCGCTGCGTCTCGGGCGGGATTCCCATCATGTAGGCGTCGGATGCCAGCGCGCCCGGCCCGCAGCCCAGCATGGTCCGCCCGCGCGACATATGGTCCAGCTGTACAAAGCGCTGCGCCACCAAGAGCGGGTGGTGATAGGGCAGGGAGGTCACGCCCGATCCCAGCCTGATATGCTTGGTGCGCTCGATCGCGGCACCCATGAACACCTCGGGCGAGGCGATGGTTTCCCAGCCGGCGGAGTGGTGCTCACCCACCCAGGCCTCGTCGAAGCCGAGCGAGTCCAGCCAGCAGATCAATTCCAGATCCCGCTGGATAGCCAGCGTCGGATTGTCGCCCAGGCGATGGAACGGCGCCAGGAAAATCCCGAATTTCAGGCCTGCATGCGGCATGCTATGTCTCCCTCGGCAAAATGCTGGGCCGCATCCGAAACGGGGTCAATCGCTGCGGTAACCTCGTGCGGCGCTGCCGCGAACATATCGTTTCGAACCACTGGGATCACCCGATGCACCGACGCTCCGTGCTGTCACTGCCAATGCTGGCCGCACCCGCCTTGGCACAACCCGCCATGCGGCCGCTGCGTTTCGTGCCGGCCTCGGACCTGGCCGTGCTCGATCCGGCCATCACCACCACCTATATCACGCGCAACCACGCCTTCATGGTGTTCGACCAGCTCTTCGGCCTCGACGAGAATTTCCGCCCGCAGCCGCAGATGGCTGAGGGCGTTGAACTCGCCGAGGCCGGCAGGCGAGTCACCATCCGGCTGCGCGAAGGGCTGGTCTTCCATGACGGCGCGCCGGTGCTGGCGCGCGATGCCGTGGCCTCCATCCGCCGCTGGGCGGCGCGCGACCAGCTGGGCCAGACGCTGATGGCGCTGACCGATGAACTCGCGCCCGAGGGTGATCGTGACATCATCTTCCGCCTGCGCCGGCCCTTTCCCTTCCTGGTGGATGCGTTGGCGAAATCCTCGCCGCCGGTCTGCTTCATCATGCCCGAGCGGCTGGCGCGCACCGACCCCACGACCGCGATCACCGAGATGACCGGCAGCGGCCCCTTCCGCTACATCGCCGCCGAGCGCGTGGCCGGCGCGCTGAACGTCTATGAGCGCTTCGCGGGCTATGTGCCGCGCCCCACCGGCACGCCCAGCGGCACCGCCGGCCCCAAGCGCGTGCATATCGACCGCGTGGAATGGCGCACCATGCCTGATGCCGCGACCGCCGCCGCCGCCATCCAGACCGGTGAGGTGGACGCCTGGGAATACCCGCCCACCGACCTGATCCCGCTGCTGCGCCGCGCCCGCGACGTGGTGCTGGAAAACCCCGACCCGGCAGGCTTCATCGCCATGCTGCGGATCAACCACCTGCACCCGCCCTTCGATGACCCCGCCATGCGCCGCGCGTTGCTGCATGCGATCGTGCAGGAGGATTTCATGCGCGCCGTCGCCGGCACCGACAGCGCCATGTGGCGCGCAGGCGTGGGCTTCTTCCCGCCAGGCTCGCCCATGGAGAACCCGGCCGGCATGACCGCTCTGACCGGCCCGCGAGACATCGCCGCCACGCGCCGCGCGCTGGGCGGCAGGCCGGTTTCGCTGATCGGTCCGGCCGACTATCCGCAAGTGCAGGCGCTGGTTGAAGTCGGTGCGGATATGCTGCGCCGCGCGGGTGCGGCGCTGGATTACCGCCCGACCGACTGGGCAACGGTGGTGCAGCGCCGCGCCAACCGCAATGCGCCGGCACAGGGCGGGTGGAACATGCTCTTCACCTTCTTCTCGGGCCTCGACCTGATGAACCCCGCTGTGAATCCGCTGCTGCGCGCGCATGGCGCGGGGGCGTTTTTCGGTTGGCCGGACTCGCCGCCGCTGGAGGCTTTGCGCGCGGAGTGGCTGGATGCCGAAACCCTGCCTGCGCAGCGCGCCATCGCCATGCGCATCCAGGAACAGGCCTTCCAGGACGTGCCCTATGTCCCGCTCGGCCAGTTCTTCCAGCCGACCGCCTGGCGGCGTGGGATCACGGGCGTGCTGAAAGGCCCGACGCTGTTCTGGAATATCCGCCGCGCCTGACAGGCGTTGAGGGACCGATTCGAGCATGAGGCGAGAGATGCCTCATGCGATCGGGCCCTATCGGCGCATCGCCAATGCCACGCCGGCCGCAGCCAGCGCGGTGCCGGCGATGGCCAATGTCGACATCGCCTCATCGAGCACGACCCACGCCATCGCGGCGGCAACCGGCGGCACCAGGAAGAACACGGCCGAGGCGCGCGCCGCCTCGCCATGCCGCAGCATCGCGAACAGCAGCGACAGCGAGATGAGCGAATTCACCAGCACCAGATAGGCCAGCCCCGCGATCATCTGCGGCGCCCATTCCACGCGCATCGGCACCAGCGGCAGCGCGAGCGCCGTGGTCGCGACCAGCGCCACGGCGCACATCACCAGATTGGCGGTCACCGGATGGCAGGGCCTGCCACCGCGCCGTTCCAGCAGCGCGCTCGCCGTCATCAGCGCCAAGGCCAGTGCGGCAAAGACATAGCTCACCGCATCGCCACCGCGCACCGCATCGCCCGAGAGGATGACCAGCGCCGCCCCTGCCAGCCCCAGCGCCAAGCCCAGCCAGCCGCGCTGCCCCAGCGGCGCGTCGGCCGTCACCATCGGCGCCAGCAGCGCAACCATCACCGGCTGCAACCCGATGATCAGCGCGATGGCAGCCGCACTCATGCCGTGGCCCATGGCCATGTTCATCGCCCCGAAATAGCCGAATTGCAGCACCAGCCCGATGCGCACCAGGTGCCACAGCGTCGCGCGGTCAGGCGGCGGCGGGCGCAGCACCAGCCACAGCGGCAGCAGCAGCGCGACCACCGCCGCATAGCGCACCACCTGCAAGGTCAGCGGATCCGTGTAGGGCAGACACAGCTTGACCGCGGTGAAGCCGCCCGACCACAGCGAGACGAACAGGAAAGGTGCCGCACCCAGCCAGGCCGGGCGGGATGCATGAGAGAGCGATTCACGCTCCGGCTGTTGCCAGCCGGGGCGATCGCGCTCTGTCGTCACTGCCCTTGGGCGCGGATCGCCGAAGGCCCACCCTGCACGGCGATGCGCGTGCCGGTATCGGTGATGCGCGTGCCATCAAAGGCCAGCACCTGGATTTCGCGCTCCACCATGTTCTGCATGAAGATACGTGTGCCGTCCGCGTTGAACACCACGCCCTGGCCCCAGGTGCCGACATCCGCTTGGGCTACGCGCACCAGGCGCCCGTCATCGATGCGCAGCACCACCAACTGGCCGCGCCCGAACAGCGGGTGCGCGGCGGGCCGGTTCGAACCATTCATCACCGTGACCGCGACATGCCGGTTGTCGGGGCTGACCTGGATGCCCTCGGGGGTGGCGCCCACGCTGACGGTGTCCACCATGCGGAAGCTCTCGCCGGTGATGGCGATCAAGCTCACGGTATCCGCATCGCCGGTGCCGCGGCCGATATTGGCCACCAGCGCCCAGCGCCCATCACGTGTGATGCCCAGGCCATAGGGGCGGATTCCGGCGGTGATGTCCCGATTGGCCAGGCGCACATGCTCGCCATCCACCCGCAGCACCGAGACCATGGAATCGCCATCGCGCGTCACCAGCGCATAGCGCCCATCGGGGGTGAATTGCGCGTGGCTCGGCCCCGAGGCTTCCGTGCCCAACCCGACGGTTGAGACCAGCGACAGCCGCCCATTCTGGATACGGAACACGCTGACCGACCCGGCATTGCGGTTGGCCACCAGCGCCAGCGTTCCCGCCGCGTTGATCGACAGGCCGGAGGCGCCGGCGCCGGCCTCGACGGTTTGCACCACCGCGGGCGGCGTGGCCGCGAGGTCGATCACCGAGACGCGGTTATCGGCGATGGTGCGCGTGGGCTGCGCGGCGTCGATCCGCTGCGCGGATGCCACCAGGCCGAGCCTGCCATCGGTGCTGATGGCCACCGAAGTGGGCGGCCCCACCACCGAATGCGGCGCCGCCACCTGGCCCAGCACCCGGCCCGAACCCAGGTCCAGAATGGTGATGATATCGGCCGGCGGGTTCTGCACGATGCGCACCTGGCCGTTTTCCAGCACCGCCTTGNNAACAGAGCCAAGGCGGCGATGGTGGTCTTGCGCATGGCATTCCTCCCCGGGGTCTTGCGCCCCACCCAGGCAGGCTAGGCCGTGCCAACGGGCTTGAGAAGCCGAGCACAAAGGGGCACACAGGGTGCAGAAACACGAGGCTGGGAGGCCCCATCCAATGACCACCCGTCGCACCATCATGCTGGCAACGCCGGCGCTGCTCGCCGCCACCGGCGCGCGTGCGCAGGAACTCACCCTGCGCCTGCACCATTTCCTGCCCGCGGTGTCGAATGTGCACCGGCATTTCCTGATGCCCTGGGCGCAGAAGATCGCCGCCGATTCCAACAACCGGCTGCGCGTGCAGATCTTCCCCTCCATGCAATTGGGTGGCGCGCCGCCGCAGCTTTATGATCAGGCGCGCGACGGTGTGGTCGACATCATCTGGACGCTGCCGGGCAATACGCCGGGTCGCTTCCCGCGCATCGAGGCCTTCGAACTGCCCTTC
>JAPLOK010000424.1 GCA_026400775.1 Alphaproteobacteria bacterium
CCGCACAGCGCGACCGCGACCAGCGGCACCATCGCCTCGGGCGAGAGCGGTTCGGTGCGCAGCCGCGAACGCCGGTAGAAGGCGCTATGCATGGCCAGCAGCAGCACAAGCACCAGCGCCAGCGGCGACCAGGCATACCAGGCCTCTCCGCGCAGGATGACGGCGATGATGCCCAGGCCCAGCAGGCAGAGCGACAACGTCCAGGCGATGGCAAGCCTCCGCGCCAGCCCATAGGACATGACCAGCAGCAATGAGCCGAAGATCGAGGCCGCGAATTGCGACGCGGCCGCAAGCCCCGTGCCCCCCAGCGTGAGCGCCGCAGCACTATGCGCCGGAATCGCGCCGAGGAAGATCATCAAGGCGCCGGCCAGCGCGATCAGCCCGGCCATGACCGGCGCCTCGAGGCTGGTGGCACCGCGGCCGAGCGCGGTGAAGCGCTGCAGGATGTGCCGCCGCTGCGAGACCTCGAAGCCCGCGAACAGCGCGCCTGCGATGAACAGCGGGATGATGTAGTAGTACAGGCGGAAGACCAGCAGCGCGCCCACCACCTCGGCCGGCTGCATATAGGGCGCAAGGCCGATTAGGATCGCGCCGTCGAACACGCCCAGGCCCCCGGGGACGGAGGCGAAGATGCCCAGCGCATAGGCCGCCAGGTAGATGCCCACGAACTTCACGAAGGTCAGCCCCTCGGCCGGGGGCAGCAGTGCATAGAAGATCGCCGCCGTCACCGCGACATCGACGGTGGCGAGCACGGTCTGCGCCAGCGCCATGCGCAGGCCCGGCAATTCGACCTCATGCCCGAAAACGCGCACATGCCGGTAGAAGCGCGACAGCACGACATATGACGCGACCACGCCCCAGAGCGGCACCGCGAGCAGCTGCATGACCCAGCGCGGCGCGTTGCTGCCGAACCACGGGATGACCTCGGGCTCGACCACCAGCACGAGGCCCGCCAGCGCCAGCCCGCCCAGGCCGAAGGTCAGGCTGGTGAAGCCGATGACCTTGGCGATCTGGACCGTGTTGTAGCCCCAGGCCGAATACAGCCGCAGCCGCACGGCCGCGCCCGAGACGGCGGCGAAACCCAGGTTGTGCGCCAGCGAATAGCCGCAGAAGGAGGCCAGCAGCGAACGCGGCCAGCTGGCGGGTTTCTCGGCATAGATGGAGCCGAGCTTGTCGTAGATGGCCAGCACCAGATAGGCGAGGATGGTGAAGCCGGCGGCGATCCACAGCGCGCTGTATGGGATGGCGCCCATCGCCTCTCGCACCTGCGCCACGGAGAGGTTGCGGAATTCCCGCTGCACCACGAAGACCGCGCCGGCGAGCAGCAGCAGGCCGAAGACGGTCGGCCCATATCGGCGCAAAGCCTGGATCACCGCGTCAGCGCCTCGCGGATCAGTTGCACGGTGCGCGGCACGCCATAGGCGGCGACGACGGAGCCGAAGCGCGGCCCTTCATCGGCGCCCAGCAGCACCTGGTAGAGCGCGTTGAACCAGGTACGGCCCACGCCCATGGAGCCGTCTTTGTTGTGCACGGCGAAGGGCGCGCGGCGGCCGGCATCATAGATGATGTCCTGGATGGCCTTCGCGCGTTCGGCGCCGGGGGGCAGCGCGTCGATACCGGCCGCCTCCAGCCGCGCGATCAGGTCTTCGAGGCCCGCGCGTTCCTCCGGCGTGGGCGGGCGCGGCTTCAGGCCGGGGCGGACGAAATCCTGACAATAGGCGACGGCGCGTTGCACCAGCACGTCCAGGAAGGGGGCGCATTCGGGCGTGGCATCGGGCGCGTAGTTGCGCACGAAGGCCCACAGATCCTGCGCGTTGTCGGCGGCGGAGACGGCGGCAAGGTTCAGAAGCGTCTGGTAGGAAAGCGGGGTATGCGCGCTGTTCGGAACCGCGCCCGCATGGATATGCCAGGCCGGCGATGCAGGGTCGCTGCCGCGCTCGGCATGTTGCAGGTATTCATCCACGGCGCGGGGGATGACGTCAAAATACAGCCGCTTGGCGCGTGTGGGCTGGTTGTACATGAACTGCGCGAGCGACTCCGGCGGGCCATAGCGCAGCCACTCGTCGATGGTCAGGCCATTGCCCTTGGACTTGCTGATCTTCTGGCCGGCTTCGTCCAGGAACAGCTCATAGGTCAGGCTGACCGGCGGCTCGCCGCCCAGCGCGCGGCAGATCGCGGAGGACAGGCGCACGCTGTCGATCAGGTCCTTGCCGGACATTTCGTAATCGACGCCCAGCGCATACCAGCGCAGCGCCCAATCGGCCTTCCACTGCGCCTTGCAATGGCCGCCGGTGACCGGGGTTTCGAAGCGCGTGCCGGCCTCATCGCGCCAGACCAGCGTGCCATCGGCGCGCACCTCCTCCATGGGCACCTGCATGACGATGCCGGTGACGGGGTGGATGGGCAGGAAGGGCGAATAGGTAGCGCGGCGTTCCGGCCCCAACGTGGGCAGGATGATGGCGCGAATCTCTTCATGGCGTTCGGCCATGCGGATCAGCGCGGCGTCGAAGCGCCCCTCGGCGTAGTAGTCGGTGGAGGAGGCGAATTCATATTCGAAGCCGAAGGCGTCGAGGAAGGCGCGCAGGCGGGCGTTGTTATGCGCGCCGAAGGACGAATGCGTGCCGAAGGGGTCGGGGATGCGGGTCAGCGGCTTGCCTAGAAAGCCCGCCAGCAATTCCTTGTTGGGCACATTGTCCGGCACCTTGCGCAGGCCGTCCATGTCATCGCTGAAGGCGATCAGGCGTGAGGGCAGGCCGGTGAGCGCGGTGAAGGCGTGCCGCACCCAGGAGGTGCGCGCCACTTCGCCGAAGGTGCCGATATGCGGCAGGCCGGAGGGGCCATAACCCGTCTCGAACAGCGCATGTGATTTGCCCTGCGCCGTCAGGCGGTCTGACAGGCGGGCGGCTTCCTCGAAGGGCCAGGCTTTGGTCGCGCGAAGGGTGGGGTTGGCGGACATGGTGCGCGGGTGTGCCGCATGGGGGGCGGCGGGGCAAGGCGTGGCCGGCCGCCTCCTTTGCTCGCCATCTCATGCAAATGTGATTGCCCTCGCGAGTACCGGCGGCCGTTTGAAGGCTGCGGTCACCGTGACCTGCGGTTTAACAATGGCCGTACCGACAGGGACATCGCCATGCCATTCCTGCACCGTGTCAGCCCCGGCGGGGGGCTTCCCTACATCTACAACCTGGAACAGGCGGTCGGCCCGAACAGTCCGAATGCGCGCGAGGATGTGCGCCTGGTGCAGGTGATGCTGCGCTGCCTCTACGGCGTCCGCGCCAGCGGCTTGAAGCCCGATGGCTGGATCGGGCCCACCACCAACACCTGGATTCGCGTCTTCCAGAACGACATGCGCGCGCAGGGCAACAACGTGCTGCTCGATGGCCGGATGGACCGCGCCTTCAACCGCGTCTCCAGCGTGTCCCGCACGATCTACGCCATCATGCTGCTGAACCTGCGCCTGTGGGAAACCCGGCGCGACCACTGGGCCGCTGTGCCGCGGTTGGTCGCGCTCAGCAATAACCCGCGGCTGAACCCTTACAACCCCAGGCCCATCGCGCCCGAACCCGAGCCCGAACCCGAGAAACGCTGGGCGCGCGTCCAGGTCTTGAACGGCCAGTTCTACGTTTATTTCGATGACGGCACCGTGGTGCACTACAAGTCCAAGGGTCCGTTCATGGGCCAGCAATTGTGGTTCGAGGGCAACTACACGCCGGGCCCGGACGGCAAGCCGGTTTATGTTGGCCGGCTGTGGTTCGAACCGGAGGTGCCGATCCGCAACTGATATCGTCAATTCGTTGTCGCAACTATCACGTGCATGTGTTAACGCAACCACACCATGCGCCGCCTGCCCATGCTCGCTTTGCTCCTGCTGCCAGCCTGCGCTGGGCCTGAATGGCTGTCGCTCGACCGCCTCAACCCCTTCGCGACCGAGGCCGAGGAGGAAGAACCCCGCGACGACCAACCCGCCCTCCGCCTCACCCGCTCCGGTCGCGGCAGCTTCGCCCGCGCGGTGCAGGAACAGGGCCGCCAGCGCATCTGGCGTTCCCGCGACGGGCTGGTCATCGCCACGGACGGCGCGCGCGTCACCGGCACGGCCGGCCTGCCCAGCTTGCTGCTGGCCCAGCGCTTCGATGGCGGCGACCCGATGGCCAACCCTCTCGTACTGCGCGGCAACCCGCAGGATTCCCGCCGCGTGGTGGATCTCTCCGGCCCCGATCGCTCGCCGCGCTCCATGCGCTTCGGCATCGTCGTACAGTGCCGCGTCACCGCGCGCATGGAACCGGACGAGGCCGGGATGACCGTCACCGAACGCTGCACCAGCGCGGCGTTTCGCCCCTTCATCAACTGGTTCTATGTGGACATGGGCACCGACACGATCACCGACAGCCTGCAATGGGTCGGGCCCGACACACCGCCTTTGCGCATGGCCCATCCGGGCCCGCGCAGCTGGGTCATCCGCCCGCCGACAAGCGCTGCTCCATCAGACGCCCCTGGAAGCGAGTGATGCCGCGCTCCCAGCCCCAGCCGATCGCGGCGGGTGCTTCCACGCCGGCCAGCACCACGCGCGCGCGTTCCGCCGGCAGGCAGCGTTCCAGATGCGCCTTGGCTGCGGCATCCAGTTCGAGCCAGCCGCGCGAGAAGCGCAGCCGCAGCCCATCCAGCCCGAACAGCCCGGGCAGCAGCAGCGGCAATTCCGCCGCGCCCAGCCCATCCAGCGCGGTGGCATAGCCGCGCAGCGCCAACAAACGCAGCGCCAGGCCGAAGCCCCCGGGGTCAGCCAGGATATCGGCCAGCGCGAAGCAGATCGTCAGTTGCGCGCGGGCGCGGGCGGGCAGCAGGCGGTCGAACCGCTGGAACTCGTCCTCCAGCACGCTCGCCGGCAGCAACGACAGGCCGCGCGCATTGAAGCCGCGCACCTCCTCTGGCCGAGACCACAGCGCCAGCAGTCGGCGCTCGGCGCGGCTGCGCAGGCGGCGATGCAGCCATGGCGTGGCGGAGAGGTCGCAGCCGGGCAACAGCGCCTCGGCCAGCGGGCCCAGCGCCAGGTTATGGTCCTGCCAGAGCGGTTCCGGCCCGTCGGCGCCCTGCGCCACGGTGCACACGGTCTGGCTGCGCAGATGCACTTCGAGGTCGGCGCGGGCCAAGGCGGCCTCGGCGCCCAGCACTTCCGCCGCAGTGGGCGGGCGGCCGCGTGTGGCGGGGGCCGGCAACTCCATTGGCGCTGCCCAGAGGCCCAGCGCGCCCGCCACCAGATCCAGCAGGGCGGCGGCCTGCTCGGGCAGGCGCAATTCCTCGGTCACCGCGGTGTCGTCGGAGAGCAGGCGGCGCATGGTGGCGGCGACCAGGTCCAGGTGTTCGCCCGGCGGCGGGGCTGCCGCGACCATGTCGCCCGAGGGCAGTTCAAAGAGCCGCGCGCGGGTGGGCCTCAGCAGCGGGTGCAGCGCCTCGCGCAGCAGGCGCAGGTGGTGTTCGCGACGCAATTCGTCGGGCAGCGCCGAGAGGCGCAGCAGCAGCACCCGCCGTTCCATGCCGCTGGCTGCACTCTCGCGCGCCAAGGTGGCGACGGCCAGCGCATCGCGCTGCCAGGTGAAGGCGGCGTTCACGTGGGCAGCATGCTCATCACGGCCAGCCGCGACTGCACCACATGCGCCAGCGCCGCCTGGCCTGGCAGCTGTGTCACGACCAGCCGTTCGGGCGCTGACCACGCGGTGCCGGGCCATGCGGCGGACCACGGCGTGAAGACCCAGCCGCCGGGCAGGCGCTCCAGCAAGGGGGCCAGTTCCGGCGCAAGGCCCTGCCAGGCCAGGCCCCAGCCGGCGGCGGCGGCGGCCCGCGCCCAGACCCCGGCGGCGGGCGCCAGTGCCAGCGGCAGCACCAGCGCATGCGGGGCGCCGGCATCGGGCGGGCGGGGCAGGGCAGGTGGCTCGGCCAGGGGGGGCATGTCCAGCAGCAGCGGCAGATGCGGCTTGCGCGCGGCGGGCCAGGCACCGCGGTCCGCCTGGGCCAATAGCCGGTTGGCCAGCAGTGCCGCGGCATGGGCGCGCAATTCGGGCTCCGGCCCGTCAAAGATGCTGGCCGGGTCGGCCAGCCAGCGCTGCGCCAGGACATCGGGGCCATTGGCACCCATGCGCCAAAGGGCGGCCAGCGGTGCGGGCGCCTGGGCGGCGCGTTGCTCCAGCCCGGCGGCCGGCATGCCGGGCGCGGCGGTCGTGGCGACCGGGGCATCGATCAGCGCCGCCAGACCCTGGGCGGGCAGCACCTCGCCGGCCCAGCCCAGCGCCGACAGCTTGCTATCCAGGCGGTCCATCGCGGCGGGCTCGGCGCCGAGCAGCCACAGCTCACCCGGGCGGCCGCGCCAGAGCAGGCCCTCCCCCAGTTCGGCGGCATCCTGCAGCAAGGCGGCCGCGACCGCGGGCGCGGGCGTGCCGCGCAGCCGCAGCGCATGGCCCTGCCCGGCTTCGCAACGCGCCAAGGCATTGGCCAGAGC
>JAPLOK010000043.1 GCA_026400775.1 Alphaproteobacteria bacterium
CATCGGTCATGACGCCGGTGGCGCGGCCGCCCTCGGTGATGATGGACTGCACGCGGCCGCGATGCAGCGTGGCACCCATGCGCTGCGCGCCGCGCAGGAAGGTGAGCGCATGGCGGTGCGGATTGGTCGATGACCCCTGGTCGGGCAGCAGCACGCCCAAGGTGTAGTGGGGCGCGATGCCGGGCTGCAATTCGGCCAGCGCGGCGCCGCGCAGAATCTCGAAACGATGCCCGAAACGCCGGCGCAGGGAGAAGCTGCCGGCATCCTTCGCGAAGCCCGCTTCGTCCCGGTAAAGTTGCAGCTGGCCATTCTCCCGCAGCAGGTCGAGCGCGCCTTCCTCGGCCAGCATCATGCGGTGGTGGTCGATGGCATTGCCCTGCAGCGCCTGCAGGGCTTCCGCGATTTCCAGCACGCGCGCGGGCTTCGCGCTGGCCACGAAGCGCCACAGCCAGGGCAGGATGCGCGGCAGCACCGTGGGCGGAATGCGCAACGCGCCGCGCGGGTCGGTCAGCATGCCCGGCACCTGCTTCAGCACGCCCGGCATGGCCAGGGGTGCGACCGAACCCTGGCTCAGCGCGCCTGCATTGCCATAGGAAGCGCCGGAGGCCGGGTCCTCGGGGTCGATGATCGTCACGCGGCCGCCGGCGCGTGCCAATTGCCAGGCCAGCGCCAGGCCGACCACGCCGGCGCCCGCGATGATGATGTGCTGCGTCACGCCTGCATGGTCGGGCCTGCGCGCGGGTTGCGCAAGGCACTGCTTGACGCTGCCACGGCGCGGGCTGAGAGTTTCGCGAACGAGGACACGTCCATGCGAATCATCCCCAACAACGGCACCGGCGCGCGCGTGCTCGATGCCGATCTTTCGCGCCCGCTGAATGCAGCGGATTTCGATGCTCTGCTGCAGGCGCTGGGGCGGCATGGCGTGCTGCATATTCCGGGCCAGGATATCGAAGCGCCTGCGCTATCGGCCTTCGGTTCGCGCTTCGGCACGCTGGAGGTGAATGTCGCCAACATGTTCCACGCGCCCTCCCATCCGGAGGTGATGATCCTGTCCAACAAGAAGGACGCGAAAGGTAAACCTATCGGCCTGGGCGATGCCGGCCAGGGCTGGCATACGGACATGTCCTATTCCTCCGAGATCGCGCTGGCCAATGTGCTGCACGCCAAGGAAGTGCCGCTGCGCGACGGCGTGGCGCTGGGTGCCACGCAATTCCTCGACATGCACGCCGCCTGTGCCGATCTGCCGGCCGAGATCCGCGCCCGCATCGAAGGCCGCCGCGCACTGCATGATTTCGAGAAATTCTGGGACATGGTGCGCGTCCGCCCCGGTTCGCTGCGCCCGCCGTTGACGCCGGAGCAGCGCGCGAAGAAGCCGCCGGTCTGGCAGCCCATCATCCGCCGCCACCCTATCACCGGACGGGATGTGCTGTATTGCAACCCAGGCTACGCGACCCGGATCGAAGGGCTGGAAGCCGCCGAATCCGTCGCGATCCTGGAATTCCTGTTCCGCCACCAGATGCAGGCGAAATACCTCTACAGTCATGCCTGGGCGGCGGGCGATGTGCTGATGTGGGACAATATCGGCACAATCCACAATGCCGTGGCCGACTACGCGGCCGATGAGCCGCGCTACATCCTGCGCGTGCAGGTGATGGCCGATCGCTACGCCGCGGAGCTTGCGGCATGAAGCTTGCCATGGCGCTGCTAGACGGGCGCGAGACGCTGGTCGCGGCCCTGGGGGATGCGCTGGTACCGCTGCACGCCGCGGCGCATGCCGCCGGCAGCCAGCCGCCGCCCGCCGATGTTCTAGGCGTGATCCAGGGCGGGGATGAGACCATGCTGCTCTGCCTGCGTGCGCTGGCCTTCGCCACGCGCCCCGAACAGGCGGCGCTGCGCCGGCCCATGGCACCGCTAC
>JAPLOK010000368.1 GCA_026400775.1 Alphaproteobacteria bacterium
CCGGCACATCCTGCCGACATGCCAGGCAGAAAACTCCCTTCGCATGATGCGATCAAGCGTGACCCGCCCGCGTCGACACCACTCTGGTGCGCCGCATGAGGCCCATGTTCGACAACCTGTTGGCGCTGGGCCGGGTGCGGTTGATGGCGCTGGGCGGCCTCGCGGCGGCGTTGCTGCTGGGCCTCGGCCTGCTGGCGATGCGCGCCGGCTCGCCGCCCATGGGGCTGCTGTACGGCGATCTCGACCCGCGCGATGCCGGCGCTGTCGTTGCAGCACTGGAACGCCAGCGCGTGCCCTTCCGCGTCACCGGCGGCGGCGCGCAGGTGCTGGTGCCTGTGGATGATGTGGCGCGGCTGCGCGTGACGCTGGCCCGCGATGGCATCCCCGCTGGCGGCTCCGTCGGCAATGAATTGTTCGACCGCAGCGAATCCCTCACCACCACGCCCTTCCAGCAGGACATGAACCGCGTCCGCGCGCTGGAGGGCGAGTTGTCGCGCACCATCCGCGGCATCAACGGCGTGCGCCAGGCGCGCGTGCATCTCGTGCTGCCCCGGCGTGAAGCATTTTCGCGCGAGCGTGCGGAGGCCCAGGCGAGCGTCATCCTGCACATGCAGGGCGCCCAGCGGCTTGACCGCGAAGGCACGCAGGCCGTGCTGCACCTGGTGGCCGCTGCGGTGCCGGGGCTGAATGCGCGCAACGTCTCGATCATCGACAGCCGTGGCGAGGTGCTGGCGCGCGGCGGCCAGGCGGTGGGCGGTGCGGCCGCGGCCGCCACGCAGGATGAAATGCGCCGCGCCAATGAGATGCGCATCAGCCGCGCCGTGGAGGAACTGCTGGAGCGCAGCCTGGGTGTGGGCCGCGTGCGCGCCGAGGCCACGGTGGAGATGGATTTCGACCGCGTGGAAACGCGCGAGGAACGGTTCGACCCTGAGAACCAGGTGCCGCGCAGCACGCAATCGGTCACCGAGAACAACCGCAGCAGCGAGCCGGGCAATGTCTCGGTGCAGAACAACCTGCCCGGTGCGGAAGGCCAGGCCGGCGGTGGCGGCAGCCAGGAATCCCGCCAGGAGGAGACCACGAATTTCGAGATCGGCCGCAGCACGCGCAACACGCTGCGCGAGCATCCGGTGGTGCGTCGCGTCTCGATCGCGGTGCTGGTCGATGGCGTGGCCGAACCGGTCGAAGGTGGCGGCAGCCGGATGCGCGAGCGCACGGCCGAAGAATTGCAGCGTATCGCGGCACTGGTGCGCAGCGCGGTGGGCTTCAACGAGCAGCGCGGCGACCGTGTGGAAGTGGTCTCCATGCCCTTCGTCGAGCAGCCGGCAGCCCTGGCCCCGGCCGGCTTGTTCGGCCTGCCCATCAGCGAGGGCATGGTCACGCGGCTGATCGAGACCGCGGCCATCCTGCTGGTGGCACTGCTGGCCCTTCTGCTGGTGGCACGGCCGGTGGCGCGGCGCCTGGCGGTGGCGCTCGCACCGCCTGCGCTGGCGGCCGCCGGTGCTGGCGGCGCGGCCGCGACCCTGCCCGACGGCAGCCCCGCCCCGATGATCACGCTGCCCGACGGCACCCGACGGCACCCAGGTGCCCGCGCTGCCGGCGGGCGACGAGCAGACGGTGGGCATGTCCCATGTGGAGGGCCGGATGCGGGCCTCCTCGCTCACGCGGCTGGCCGAACTTGTGAATGCCCAGCCTGACGCATCGCTCGCCGTGCTGCGGACCTGGCTGACCCCGGAGGAATGACGATGGCTCTGAACATGACCGGCCCGCAAAAGGCCGCCACATTGATGCTCGCGCTGGGCGAGGAGAATGCCGCAGCGCTGTTCGCGCGCATGCATGAGGATGAGGTGCGCGACCTGTCGCAAGCGATGTCCCGCTTGGGCTTGCTGCCCGCACAGTCGGTGGAGGATCTGCTGGAGGAGTTCGCGATGGCGCTCGGCCAGACCGGGAACCTGACCGGCAGCTTCGAGACCACCGAAAGGCTGTTGATGAAGTCCCTGCCGCGCGACCGTGTGCAGCAGATCATGGAGGAAATCCGCGGCGCCGCGGGCCGAACCATGTGGGACAAGCTGGGCAATGTGAATGAGGGCGTGCTCGCCAACTACCTGAAGAATGAATACCCGCAGACCGTCGCGGTGGTGCTCTCCAAGATCAAGTCCGACCATGCCGCGCGCGTGCTCTCGCTGCTGCCCGACGGCTTCGCCATGGAAGTGGTGATGCGCATGCTGCGCATGGAGACGGTGCAGAAGGAAGCGCT
>JAPLOK010000032.1 GCA_026400775.1 Alphaproteobacteria bacterium
AGCTCGCCGGCGCCGAGGCCGCGGTCACCGCGCTGGAGGATGCGGGCTATCGCGGCCCCTATCTCGTCACGCTCAATGCGCTGGCCGATTTCGAACTGGCGGCGCGGCTCGGCGCGGCGAGGGTGATGGGCTGCATCGTCACCGGGCTTTTCGCGCACCTCGTGGCCCCCGGGGAGCTGCACCGCCATCGCCGCCGCGGCGAGGGCGCGGCCAGCTTCCGGCTGGGCGAAGTCGCGGGCGGCGTCACGCCCCGGCTGCATGACGCGGTGGCACTTCTGGGCCAGGTGGATCTGGCCGAGCCGGTGGCCGAGCTGGCGGCGGCGCGCTGGAGCAAGCTGGTCTTCAACTGCATGACCTCGCCGCTCTCAGCGCTGCATGGGCAGCCCATCCAGGCGCTGTTCCTGGATGCGGCACTGCGCGCGGAAATGACCGAGGTGGCGCTGGAGGCGGTGCGCACGGCGATCGCCGCCGGCATCCGGCTCGACCCCATCTGCGGCGCCGATTGCGCAGTATGGGAGGCGGGGGCGCGCGGTGAGGGCGCGGCATTGCGGGCCGCGCTGCTGGCCTATGGCGCCAGGCTCGACCCGCGGGCGGTCAGCGGCATGGCGCAGGACCGCGCGCGCGGGCGGCGTACGGAGGTGGCGCTGATCAACGGCGCCGTGGTGCGAGAGGCCGCGCGGCTGGGCCTGGTCGCGCCCCGCAACGCGGCGCTGGTCGCGGCGCTGGATGGGTGATGCCGAGGCAAGGTTCGCCCAGCAGCCACGACAGCCGCTCGACGAGCCGAAAAGCCCAGTTCAGCCGCGTGAAGCCGCCGCGCGCGCGCCGGCCTCATCTGTGGCCGCGGTGATCGCCGCCTTGGCGCCGAGCCGGATGGTCTCGATCTCTGCGGCGACCCTGCGCCACTGCGAGGCCAGCGTAGCCACAGTCTGGGCAGCCGCCACGACGCTCTCGGCGGCGCCGATGCTGACATCGGCTTCCAGGAGCGGATACTCGCCTGCGGTCGGCGGGCCTTGCAACGCCAGCACCGCTCGCGCTTCCTCTTCCTTGGCCAGATAGACCATGGCCTGGCCGGTGCCGGGCGTGATGTAGCGCAGCCTGGCCGTCTCAGCGGCGGAATCCACACCGCGGCGCAGCGTCTCCTTCAGCGCCTCCAGTGCCGTGCCGGTGACCGGCTCAGGCAGCGGCTGGTCAGGCAGGCCCGGCACTTCGGGCGGCATGCCCTGTGCCATGCGCTCAACCGCCTGCTCGGCCGCGAAGCGATTGGTGTGCCAACCTTGTTTATGGGGCGTGTCGTCATCGGACAGCGTGTAGCTGACCACACACCAGGCCGGGCCGCCTTCATTCGTCTCGACCACCACCCACCAGCCATTAGTGTCGGGGTCGCGGCGGGTGACGACGGCGTTGCCATTCAACGCGCGTGCGGCGGCGTCGCCGCGTCGCATGCCCTCCATCACGTCCGGCGGCATCGCGGGCGGCAGTTGCTCGATGGGAGCCTCGGGGGCGTCGCTCATTCGGGGATCTCCAAGGTGACGGCTGCTATCTGGGCCTCGGTGGTCGCAGCACGGATGCGCCGGTTCGCCTCGCGGCGGACGACATCAATCACAGCCAGCCGATCAGCAGCGGCCTTGGCCGCCGCAAGCACTGCCTGCGCGCGCTCGTGCAGCGACCCCGCGCCGCCCAGCAGTGGGTAGGCGTCTGCGTATTCATCGGCCGATGCCAGCGCCAGTTCGGCCTGACGCACGCGCTCAGCGTCCATGCGCGCCGCAGCGGCAGGCCGCACATGCTCCATGGCGCGGGCCGCCGCAGCGTCGATCTGCGCCGCAGCGCGCGCGCGGCCGCCCCCACTCGCGACCTTCAGTTACGACGGTCGTAAGAGCGTATCCGGAGGTCGCGGCGTCGAACTTCGGGTGCGTGAGGTTCGGCGACGGAGCTGGTCGACGGAGGACCGGCTGCGGATCGTGCGCTAGAGCACGCCGCGTTCACTTGCGTTCACTTCGCGCGCCCTAGCCTTTGCTGAGAGGATGATTCACCGTTTCGGTGATTCCACCTCAACGGATCATGCTCTAGACGCTTGCGCCTGGGGCGGTCATCCAGGCGGCGGCGGCACAGCACGATGTCAGTACAGGGCAGCTGTATACTTGGCGCAAG
The DNA here is from genome assembly GCA_026400775.1 of Alphaproteobacteria bacterium. Lineage (GTDB taxonomy): Bacteria > Pseudomonadota > Alphaproteobacteria > Acetobacterales > Acetobacteraceae > Rhodovarius. The sequence continues at coordinate 2,149 of JAPLOK010000032.1, forward strand.
CAGCTGCTGGCCACGGCAATGGCAGGCTTCGTGCCAGTGGAGGTCATGCCGGATGAACCGCCGCTCCCGCCCCCCATCCTGGCCGCCGCGTCTGCGCCGACTGTCCCACCTGCGATGATCAAGATCACGCTGATTTCGGGTGCCAGCATCCGCATCCCCAACAAGCATCCCAATCCGGCCCTCGATCATCACGAGAGCCAACGCGAACCCCTTCGCCAGAGGGGTCCCGATTGGCTGTCGATCATCCCGCTGGCGGGGCCCGTTCTTCGCGCAAAACCACAATCAGGGCGCGCCGTGGCCGCCGCCGCCAGGCGTGGAAAGCTGGATCGTCTCGCCGGCGCGCAGCACGTATTGCCGCTTCGGGTCCACCTTCTCCCCATTGATGTGCAGGGCGCCTGTGGCCCCCGCGCCGCCACCCTCGATGCCGAAGGCGGGGATCACGGTGCGCTCCGCGAGGAAGGAGACGGCGATGGGCGTCGGGCTTCGGACCTCGATCAGGATGTCCTGCCCCATCCCGCCGCGCCGTGCGCCGGGGCCGCCGCTCTCCTCGCGCAGCTTCTTGTGGTGGAAGCGCAGCGGCGCGATGTGCTCACTCACCTCAATGCTGGTGGAGGAGACGTTGGATGGCCAGGAGAGGCAGGCGATGCCATCGCCCTGATGATTGGCGCCCATGCCGCCATTGTAGAAGAACATGTTGGCGTAGGGCTTGATGGTGCCGTCAGCGGTCTCCCGCACGCCGGACTGGTTCATCCCCCACATGGGCGAGCCGCAGGCCGCCATCACGCGCTCCGGCACCACCTGGCCCAGGCAGCCGAAAACGAGCATGGGCAGGTAATGCCCGATCAACATGCGTGAGCCGCCCGAGGCCGGAAACACCGGATTGACGATGCAGCCCGGCGGCGCGGTGACGGTGATGGCACGGAAGGCACCTTCGTTATTGGGCAGATGCGGCTCCGTGCAGACCTTCACACCATACATGCACATGGCATAGGTGTAGCACATGGCGCAGTTGATCGCCCGGTCCACCTGCGCATCGGTGCCGGCGAAATCCATGGTGATCTCGTCACCGCGAATGGTCAGCGCCATGCGCAGCGTGATGGGCGTGTCGAGAATCCCGTCGGTCTGCAACTCGCTGTGATAAGTGCCATCGGGCAGCGCGCGGATGGCGGCGCGCATCGCCGTTTCGCAGCGGCCCTGGATCTCGCGCGCCAGGTCGGTCAGGTCATGCAGGCCATGGCCGCGCATGAGGTGCAGCAGACGCTCCTCCATCACATCCAGCGCCACCACCTGCGCCCAGAGATCGCCCAGCGTCTGGTCGGGCGTGCGCACATTCTGCCGCAGGATCGCGACCAGCGTCGCATCCGCCTCGCCCCGCCGCATGAGCTTCAGCGGCGGGATTTGCAGCCCTTCCTCGAACACCTCGCGCGGTTCGGGGCTGCGGATCTTGCCGCCGATATCGGGCGCATGCGCGGTGGAGGCGCTGAAGGCCACCAGCCGGCCATCCAGGAAGATGGGCTTGGCCACGGTGATGTCGGGCAGGTGGCCGGTACCCATCCACAGGTCGTTGGTCACCAGCACATCGCCCGGCTCCAGCGTCTCCTCCGGGAAGAATCGCAGGAAATGCTTCACGGTCGCCGGCAGCGTGCCGATGAAGGAGGGGATGCTCTCCGTCGCCTGAACCAGGCTCTCGCCCCGGGCATCGGTGACGATGCAGGAAAAGTCGTAGCTCTCGCGCACCAGAGTCGAGAAGCTGGTGCGGACCAGGGCGGCCGCCGCCTCATCCACCAGCGAGATCAGCCGTCGCCAGAGCAGTTCGAGTTCGATCGCGTCAAAGCTGCGGCTCATGCGGGGTCGGTCTCCGCGAGGATGGTGCCATCGGGCAGGACGCGGGCGCGGGCGCCGGGGCCGATGACGAAGGTGCTCTCATTTTCTTCGAAGACGGCGGGGCCGTTCACACTGTCGCCGGGTTCCAGCGCATAGCGGTCATAGACGGCGGCCTCGCTCGCCATGCCGCCAAACACCACGCGGCGATGGCCCTTGAGCGCCTGGCCGCGCGCATGGCGGGGCAAATCCAGCCGCCCTCCTGCGCCGGGCATCGGCGCTGAGAGCGAAAGCCGCAGCGCCACAAATTCGATGGCCGCGCCAGGCGGTGTGCGCGCAAACAGCCGGCGATAGGCCGCCTCGAACTGCGTGCGCAGCGCCTCGGGCGTGAGATCCTCCGGCAGTGGTACGGTGAGTTCGCTGCCCTGGCCGACATAGCGCATATCGGCCTGGCGAACGGCGCTCAGCGCGCCCATCTCGGCGCCGGTTGCCGCCAGCACCGCCCGGCCCTCGGCCTCGAGTGCAGCCAGGATGCCCAGGATTTCGCCCGCATTGGCACGGGCCAGCGGGGCTGCGTGATGCGCCACCCGGTCCACCCGTGCGGGCGCCATCAGCATGCCGAAGGTGCTGCCCGCGCCGGCGCCGGGCGGGCAGGCCACGCGGCCAATGCCCAGAAGCTGCGCGACCGACCAGGCATGTACCGGCCCGGCCCCACCCGTGGCGAGGAGCGCGTAATCTTGCGGCACGCGCCCGCGCTCTGCGATGGCGACGCGCGCTGCGCCGGCCATGTTTTCATTCACCACATCATGCACGCCACCGGCCGCGCGCTCCGCCGCAACCCCAAGCCGGGCTGCCAGTCCTGCAAGGGCCGCGTGGGAGAGTTCCGCATCAATCCGCATCTCGCCCCCCAGGAAGAAGCCCGCATCGAGATGGCCCAGCGCAAGGTCCGCATCGGTGACGGTGGGCTCGCTCCCCCCACGCCCATAGCAGGCGGGGCCGGGCGCTGCGCCCGCACTCTCCGGTCCCACGGCCAGCGTGCCCAGGCCGCTGTCGCGCGCGATGCTGCCGCCGCCCGCGCCGATCTCGATGAGTTCTACCGTGGCGATCTGCATGGGCAGCCCGCTGCCGCGCAGGAAGCGCTTCTCGCGCGCGGCCTCAAACCCCCAGGCGACCAGCGGCGCGCCATCATCCACCAGCGCGAGCTTGGCCGTGGTACCCCCCATGTCGAAGGCCAGCACCCGGTCCAGCCCGGCCTGGCGGCCGAACCAAGCCCCAGCGAGCGCACCCGCAGCGGGTCCGGATTCCAGCAATTGCACCGGCGCGCGCCGCGCTTCCTCCACATGGGTCAGCCCGCCATTGGAGAGCATGAGAAACAAACCGCCGGGGACGCCTTCCTCGCGCAGCGCCTGCTCCATCCGCGCCAGATAGCGCTCGGCCAGGGGGCGGACATAGGCATTGGCGGTGGTGGTGCTGGCGCGGGAGTACTCGCGGATTTCCGGCGCGATATCGGAGGAGAGTGAGATGGAAAGCCCCGGGAAGCGCTTCGCCACGGCCGCGCCCAGCGCGCGTTCATGCGCGGGGTTCACATGGGCGTGCAGGAAGACGATGGCGAGGCTCTCGACGCCCTCGGCCACCAGCGCCGCGACCTCCGCCATCGCGGCATCGAGCTCGAGCGCGACTTCGACCGTGCCATCCGGGGCCAGGCGCTCGCGCGCCTCGCGTCGCCAGGGGCGCGGCACCAGCGGTTTCGGCATGGTGAGGAAGATGTCGTAAAGTTCGTATTTCCGCTCGCGGCCGATCTCCAGCACGTCGCGGAAGCCTGCGGTGGTGACCAAGCCGGTGCGCGCACCCTTGCGCTCGATCAGCGCGTTGGTGAAGAGCGTGGTGGCGTGCACGACGCGCCCAACCTCGGATGCTTCGCGGCCGGCGCGCTTGAGCACCTCGCGCGCGCCGATCAGCGCGCCGCGGGCGGGATCATCCGGCGTGGTGATTTCCTTGAAGATGGTCGCGCGCCCCGTATCAGGGTCATGCAGGACGATGTCGGTGAAAGTGCCGCCGATATCAATGCCGAGGGAAAGTGCCATGAAACCTCAATCCGCGCGGATGCCGCTCGCGCTCGCGACGCGGGCCCAGCGCTCGCGGTCGCGCCGGATGCGGGCGGCGAAATCGGCGCCCACTTCGTTGATGGGTTGCAGGCCCCTGGCGGCCAGCGCCGGTTGCGTCGCGGGTTCGGTCATGGCCTCGGTGAACATCCGGCCGATCTGCGTGACGAGTTCAGCGGGCATGCCCGTCGGGCCAACCAGGCCGAACCAGTTGCTCATATCCAGCGCCGGAAAATCCTGCGTTAGCAGCGGCATCTCGGGCGCCAACGGCGTGGGGGTGGTGGCGGCGAGGGCGAGGCCCCGCACCTGCCCGCCACGGATCAGTTCTACCACTTCCGCGATATTGGCGAACATCAGGTTGATGCGCCCTGCCGCCACATCGGCCACGGCGGGCGCACCGCCGCGATAGGCCACATGGATCAGGCGGAGCCCCGCTTCCGCCGCGAAATACTCGGCAGCAAGCTGGTTGGTGGAGCCATTGCCGGTGCTGGCATAGCTGAAGGTGCCCGGGGCGGCGCGGGCGCGGGCCACGAGTTCCGCCACGCTGCGATCCGGCGCGGCTCCCGGCACGATCAGCGCCATGGGCGTG
>JAPLOK010000448.1 GCA_026400775.1 Alphaproteobacteria bacterium
GTACCGTCTTGCCGACGCCCCCCTTGCCCGAGGCGATGGCGATCACGCGCCCCTTCACGTCCATGATACGTCCTTCCAGCGGGCCGCGAGCCAGGCGGCGGAGAGCGGTTGCAATGCATCGGCGGTGCCGGCTTCGGTCAGCGCCAGGCCGGCGCGCGCGGCGGCCAGCACGGAAGCACCGCGGCGCGCGATATCGGCGCGTGTGACGAGCAAATGCCGCACGCCCATGGCGTGAAAGGCCAGCGCCTCCTCGCGTGCTTCATCCGCGCAGAGGCCGGCGGGCTGCACCAGCACCGGCGCGGCCTGCGCGATCAGGGGCAGCAGCGCGCGTGCCTGCGCGTGGTCGAAGGGGTTGCAGGCGGGCGTGTCGATGATGACCTGCTGGCCAGGCATGGCGCGCGACAGGGCCTTGCGCAGCGCCGTGGCATTGGCCGCCACGACGAAGCCCAAGCCCAGCGCGCGCATGCAGGCGGCCAGGTGGTCCAGCCGCGCGGCATCTGTGGTGATGACCAGCGGCGCGACAGCTGCGCCCTTGTGGCGCGTGGCGAGCTTGACCACGGCCGTTGTCTTTCCCGCGCCGGCCTGGCCCAGCAGCAGCAGCGGCGCATCGGGAAGCGGCGCGAAGGGCAGCGATGCCGGCGCGTCGGGCAGGATTTCCCATGGCTCGTCCTCCTGCGCGGGGATCGCGGCGGTCACTTCGACCATGCCGTTCACCTCACGCGAGTCGAGCAGCACCGCGTCCTCGCCCAGGGTCAGGCGCAGCTCGGCGATGGCGGCGGCCATTGTGGGCGCGCGGAGGAGCTGGAGTTTCACTTACACGCTGCCCATGGTCTTGAGACGCGCGCGCGGGTGAATTTCGGCCTGCGCCAGTACCGGCATGGTCGGCCGGAAGCGCTCGATGATGGCGCGCAGATGCGGCCGCAGATGGGGCGAGCAGACCAGCACCGGCAACTCGCCCTGGTCATCGGCTGCGTTCAGCAGGCCGCGCAGCTTTTCCAGGAATTCCTGCAGGCGCGCGGGCTCGATGGCGAGCTGGCGCTCTTCGGGCGGGCCGGCGAGCGCTTCGGTGAAGGCCACCTCCCAGTCGGGCGAGAGCATGATGATGGCGACATGGCCATGCGGGCCGCGCGCGGCATCGGTGATCTGGCGTGCCAGTTTCGCGCGCACGATGGAGAGCATCTGCGGCAGGGCGCGCAGATTGGCCGAGATCGCCTCCTGGATGCCTTCCAGGATGGTGGGCAGGTCGCGCACGGAGACACGTTCGGCCAGCAGCGCCTGCAACACGCGCTGCACGCCCGAGACCCCGATCTGCGTGGGCATCAGGTCGGCCACCAGCTTGCGGTGCTCGGGTGCCACTTCGTCCAGCAGCTTCTGCGTCTCGGCGAAGGAGAGCAGCTCGGCCATGTGCTCGCGCACCAGTTCGGTCAGGTGCGTGGCCAGCACGCCGGGGCAGTCCACCACGGTGGCGCCGCGGGCCAGCGCTTCCTCGCGCAGGCGTTCCTCGATCCAAAGTGCAGCAAGACCAAAGGTGGGTTCGCGCGCACGTTCGCCGGGCAGGTCGGGCACGCCACCATTGGGGTCGATCGCCAGCAGCAACGGTGGGCGCAGCTGGCCGCGCCCGGCCTCGATCTCCTTGACGCGGATGATATAGGTGTCGGGCGGCAGTTCCAGGTTGTCTTGGATGCGGATGGAGGGCAGCACGAAGCCCATTTCCTGCGCGATGGCGCGACGGATACCGCGGATCTGCTCGGTCAGGCGCGGCGCGTCGCCAGCGGCCAGGGACAACAGGCCGTAGCCCAGTTCCAACCGCAGCAGGTCCATGCGCAGCGTCTGCGAGATGGGCGGTTCGGCATCCGCGGCAGCCGGTGGCGGTGCTTCCGCTGCGGGTGTGGTGCCGGCGGCGCGCGCGAACCAGGCGGCGGTGCCGGTCATGCCGGCAAGCGCCATGAAGGGCAGGAATGGCATGCCCGGCAGCACGCCCATGATCACCGAAGCGCCCGACGCGACAGCCAGCGGTTTCCAGCCACCCAGTTCCTTCGCCATCTGCTGGTCGGCGCGCTCCGGACGCGCGGCCTTGGTGACCACGATGGCGGCGGCGACACTGACCAGCAGCGCGGGAATCTGCCCGACCAGGCCATCGCCCACGGTCAGGATGGAATAGGTCTCGACCGCCTCGGCCAGCGGCATGCCGTGACGGATGGTGCCAATGGCGAAGCCGCCCAGCAGGTTGATGAAGGTGCTGATCAGGCCCGCGATGGCATCGCCCTTCACGAATTTCGATGCACCATCCATGGAGCCGTGGAAGGAGCTTTCTTCTTCCAGGTCGCGGCGGCGGCGCTTGGCTTCGGCCTCATCGATCGCGCCGGCATTCAGCTCGGCATCGATAGCCATCTGCTTGCCCGGCATCGCATCCAGGTGGAAGCGCGCAGAGACTTCGGCCACGCGGCCCGCGCCCTTGCTGACCACCACATGGTTCACGATCAGCAGGATGGCGAAGACGATCAGGCCGACCACGATGTCGCCCTGCATCAGGTATCGCCCGAAGGTGGCGACGATATCGCCCGCTGCCGTGGGGCCTTCATGGCCATCCGCCAGGATGGCGCGCGTGGTGGCGACGTTCAGGCCGAGGCGGAACAGGGTGGTGATCAGCAGGATCTGCGGGAAGGATGCGAATTCCAGCGGCCGCGTCAACATCAGCGCCACCATCAGCACCAGCACCGACACCGTGATGTTCATCGCCAGCGCCGCATCCAGCAGGAAGGCCGGCAGCGGCACCACCAGGATGATGAGCACCAGCATGACGCCCGCAACCAGCGCGGCCTCGGAGCCCGGGCGTGCGCGGATCATCCAGGCTGGAAGAGCCATGCCTTTCATCCTGGCAGCATTTCACCAGGTGCGAGCTGGCTCGCGGCCGGCGGCACCGAGACACCCTGGCCGCGATATTCGGACAGCTTGTTGCGCAAGGTGCGGATGGAGATGCCAAGAATTTCGGCCGCGCGCGTGCGGTTGCCCAGGCAGCGCCCAAGCGTTTCAAGGATCAGGTCGCGCTCCACTTCCTCCATGCGGCGACCGACCAAAGCGGCGATCGGGTTGGCGCCGATGCGCGGCGCCGCGGCAGGTGCCGCGGCCTCCACCACCGCGCGGAAAGGTGAAGCGGGCGCGAGCTCGATGGCGTCGGCGCTGATGTCGCGGCCATCAGCCAGCAGCACGGCGCGGTGGATGGTGTTCTCCAGTTCGCGTACATTGCCGGGCCAGGCATGGCCCAGCAGCAGCGCCTCAGACGCTGGGTGCAGCAGGCGCTCCGGCAGGCCATTCACCTGCGCGTAGCGGCGCGCGAAATGCGCCGCCAAGGGCAACACATCGGCCGGCCGCTCGCGCAGCGGCGGGATCGACAGCGAGACGACGTTCAGGCGGAAGAACAAATCCTCGCGGAAGCGGCCGGCGCGCACCTCCGCTGCCAGGTCCCGGTGGGTGGCTGCCAGGATGCGGACATTGACCTTGATCGGCGCGCCACCGCCCAGGCGGTCTACCTCGCGCTCCTGCAGGGTGCGCAGCAGCTTGGCTTGCAGATGCGGCTGCATCTCACCGATTTCGTCCAGCAGCAGCGTGCCGCCATCGGCCTGTTCGAATTTTCCTTTCCGGGTTGCGACGGCGCCGGAGAACGCGCCCTTCTCATGGCCGAACAGCTCTGATTCCAGCAGCGTTTCCGGCAGCGCCGCCACGTTCAGCGCGACAAAGGCGCCGCGCGCGCGGCGCGACTGCGCATGAATCGCGCGCGCCATCACCTCCTTGCCGGTGCCGCTTTCGCCCAGGATCAGCACCGATGCTTCCGAGCGCGCGACCTGTGCGGCGCGTTCCATCAGCGCGCGCATGCCCGGGTCCTGGACCACCGGCGCATCGGCATGGCCAGAGACCGCCGAGAGCATCGCCGCGATCAATTCCGCATCCGGCGGCAATGGCAGGAAATCCTTGGCGCCGGCGCGGATCGCGCGCAGCGCCGCTTCGGCGTCATGCACGCGGCCGCAGGCGATGATGGGCGTCGCGATGCGTTCCTCGGTCATGGTCTGCGCCAGCCAGGCGACGTCATGGATGATGTCGCAGAACACCAGGTCCGCGCCGTCATGGCGCAGCGCCGCCAGGCCCTGGGTGATGCCATCCGCCTGCAGGAGCTGGGCGCCGCGTGCCTGCGCCAGCCGCGCAGCCTGCCCCAATTCGCCCTGCAGGCCGCCGATGATGAGAAGGCGAGCCATCAGCCGGCCCTGTCAGACTTGACGATTTCAGTCATGGTCACGCCCAGGCGGTTGTCTTCGACCATCACCACCTCGCCGCGCGCGACGAGCCGGTTGTTGACGTAGATGTCCACCGCCTCGCCCAGCTTGCGATCCAGCTCGACCACCGCGCCACGGCCAATCTTGAGCAGCTGCGAGACCTGCATCGTGGCGCGGCCCAGCACGGCGCTGACCTGCACCGGGATGTCATACACCGCCTCGAGGTTGCGCGGGCCGCTCGGCGCCGCGCGCAGGCCCGCCACCTCGGTGGCGCCGGCGGCCTGGAATTGTTCGGGTGTTTCGGTCATGCGACCATCTCCTCGTCACGGCCTTCGGCCAGTTGGATCTGCCCTTGGGCTGCCAATTCCTTGGCTGCCACCACGATCAGGGCCTGTGCGTCGTCGACGTCCTTGAGGCGGACGGGCCCCATGGCGGCGATGTCGTCGCGCAGCAGCTTCGCCGCGCGTTCGGTCATGTTGTTGAGGAACATGTCGCGCAGTTCCTGGCTCGCGCCCTTCAGCGCGAGCGCCAGCTTGTCCTTCTCCACGCCGCGCAGCAGCACCTGCACACCCGGACCATCCAGGCGCTTGAGGTCGTCGAAGGTGAACATCAGGCTGCGGATGCGGTCCGCGCTTTCGCGGTTGCGCTCCTCCAGCGAACCCATGATGCGGCTTTCGGAATTGCGGTCGAGGTTGTTGAAGATCTCGGCCATCAATTCATGGCTGTCGCGGCGCTGGCTGCGCGCCAGGTTGGACATGAACTCGGCCTTCAGCGTGCGCTCCACGCCTTCCAGCGCTTCCTTCTGCACCGTCTCCATGCGCAGCATGCGCATCACCACTTCCATGGCGAAGCCGTCGGGCAGCAGCGAGAGCACGCGCGCGGCATGGTCGGACTTGATCTTGGAGAGCAC
>JAPLOK010000188.1 GCA_026400775.1 Alphaproteobacteria bacterium
CTGCAACGCGAAGGCACACCCGTCTTCGGCATCTCCTACAAGGACCGCCCGGCCGATGCCCTGGCCTTCCTGCGCCAACGCGGCGACCCCTTCGCCAAACTCGGCGCCGACCCGCCAGGCCGCACCGCCATCGACTGGGGCGTCTATGGCGTGCCGGAAACCTATCTGGTGGACCGACAAGGCCTGATCCGCTGGCGTTTCGCCGGACCCATCACCCCACAAATCCTAGACCAGGACCTGCGGCCCCTGCTGCGGCGCTACGCGTGATGGGTGGCGCGGTGGCTCCTGGGGAAGGGCTTTGCCCTCCCCGATCCGGCGGAAGACTCATGGGTTCCAAGGGCCTTTCGGCCTTTGGTGGCTTCAGCGCCGCAGGCGATGAAGGTCTGGGGAGGGCAAAGCCCTCCCCAGGGGCCGTCCGCGCAACCTTCCTCGCGTTGTTCCTCAGCATGGCCCCGGCTTGGGCCGCATTTTTGCCGGGGGATCGGTTGGCCGATCCGGCGGCGGAGGCGCGGGCGCAGGCCTTGGGGCGTGAGGTGCGGTGCATGGTCTGTCAGGGCCAGTCCATTGAGGACAGTGAGGCTGACCTGGCGCGGGATTTGCGGCGTCTGATCCGGGAGCGGATGGAGGCGGGTGACAGTGATGTCGCGATCCGGTCTTTCCTGCATGTGCGGTATGGGGATTTCGTGTTGTTGCGGCCGCCCTTGTCGGTGTTCACCTTGATCCTGTGGTCGGCGCCCTTGCTGGCCTTGATCGTGGGGCTTTCGATCATCATCGGCAGGCGTCGACGTTTGGCGACCGGCCCGGCACCCCTGACCGATGAGGAGCGCGCGGCGCTCGAGAGGATCACGCGCGGCTCATGACCTGGTTGTTCATTCTGGCCTTGGCGGCGCTGTTGATGCTGCCTTTGTTGCCCTTGTTGCGTGGCGATGTTTCGGCGCGGGATCGTGCGGCGGCGGATCGTGCCTTGTTCCAGTCGCAGCTGGCCGAGTTGGATCGGGAGTTGGCCTCCGGCCGCATGAACGAGGCTGCGCATCGTGATGCCGTGGTCGAGGTGCAGCGGCGTTTGTTGGCGGCGCCGGCACCCGAGCAGGCGCGCAGTGGCGCGCGTGCGCCGGTGATTGCGGCCTTGGTCGCGGTACCGTTGTTCGGCCTGGGTTTCTACATGATGCGCGGCGAGCCCAATTTGCCTTCCGCCAGCCTGGAGGTCCGCCAGGCCGAGGGCACGCGTGATGAGTTGCTGATCAACCAGCTGCGTCAGCGCGTAGCCACCATGACCGATGGCGAGGTGCGCCGGCAGGGCCTGATCCTGCTGGGCAATGCCGAGCGCGGCCGCGGCCGTCGCGCGGAAGCCGCCGCCGCCTATCGGGAGGCGCTGGAGGCCGGCTTCGATGTGGAGCTGGCCGCCGAGTTTTCCGAGCTGTTGCTGGACATGGGCGACAATGCCGCCGCGCAGGCGATGATCGCGCGTGCGCTGGAGCAGCAGCCGCAGAACCCCCGCTTGCGTTTCCTGGTGGGCCTGGCCGAGCAGGCCGCGGGCCGGCCGGCCATGGCGCGTGCCGCCTGGCAGGCACTGTTGAACGACACGCCGCCCAACGCGCCCTGGCGCGCGATGCTGGAGGGGCGGCTGCGCAACATGCAGTAGCGCGCGGACCGCCGCCCCGCAGCGCCTCAGTACATGTGCTGCCCGCCATTGATCGACAGCGTGGCGCCGGTGATGAAGTCGGCGTCGTCAGCGGTCAGGAAGGCCACGCCGCGCGCGATATCCTCGGCGCGCCCCAGCCGGCCGCGCGGGATGCGCGCCACGATCTTTTCCAGCACGTCGGCCGGCACGGCGCGGACCATTTCCGTGTCCACATAGCCCGGCGCGATGGCGTTGACCGTGATCTGGTTGCGGGCACCTTCCTGCGCCAGTGCCTTGGTGAAGCCATGGATGCCGGACTTGGCAGCGGCATAGTTGACTTGGCCCAGCTGTCCCGCCTGGCCGTTCACCGAGCCGATATTCACGATGCGTCCGAACTTCGACGCGTTCATGTCGTCCCACACGACCTTGCACATGTTGTAGCAGGAACCGAGGTTGGTATCGATCACCTCATCCCACCAGGTGCGGGTCAGCTTGCGCATCATCGCATCGCGCGTGATGCCGGCATTGTTGACCAGGATTTCCACCGGCCCGTGCTCGGCCTTGATGCGCGCCAGCGCCTCGGCGCAGGAATCGTAATCGGCCACGTTGAACTTGACGCAGGGAATGCCGGTGCGTGCGGTGAATTCCGCCGCGGCTGCGTCATTGCCTGCGTAGCTTGCGATCACGCGGCGGCCTTGCGCCAGCAATGCCTCGCTGATGGCGGCGCCGATGCCGCGCTGTCCACCCGTCACCAAAGCCAGACGTGCCATTGATTGCTTCCTTCACCAGGCATTATGCCCCGCGGCCAGCCTTTGCTTCGAAGGCCGCGCGAAATCAAGCGGCAAGCGCGTGCCACTTGTGCTGCACCGCACCAGGTTTATGGAATGCCGCATGAGTTCCACGCGCTTCTTCCTGGTCCGCCACGCCATCGTCACACCCGCGGCGCGGACCATCCTCTACGGCTCGATGGATGTCGCGCTGTGCGACCTGGCATTGCGAGAGGAAGCCGCGCTGTATCGCTGGCTCGCCGCGCGCCTGCCGCCCGATGCGGTGTGGGTCACCTCCCCCCTGCAACGCACCAAGGCCACCGCGGCCGCGATCTTCGCCGGCGGCTATGCCCCCGCGCCGCTGACCGAGGAGGCGGACCTGGTCGAGCAGCATCTGGGCGAATGGCAGGGCATAACCCACGAAGAACTGGTTGAGCGCCTGACGCACCCCGCGCACCCCTTCTGGCCGCATGGCGCCGATGAACACCCGCCCGGCGGCGAACGCCTGTCCGACGTGATCGCCCGCGTCGGTCCGCTGCTGGAGGATTATGCTGCGCGCCATGCCGGGCGCGATATCGTGATCGTCGCGCATGGTGGCTCGATCCGCGCCGCGATCGCGCATGCCATGGGGCTGAAGCCGCAGCAGGTGCTGCATTTTAGCATCAAGAATCTGGGGCTGACGCGCCTGGAGAAGGTCGGCCCAGATTGGCGCGTGGCCGCCGTCAATGAGGAACCCTGGACGCTCTGACAAGATACGGAATCGGATGCAAAGCTCGCCGCTTGGCGCTACGCTCCATGAATGGAATCGACGGTCCCCAGGACTGATCATCGGCTCGCGACGCAGGCCAAGGCGCCGAATGGCGCCCGCCGGCAGTCCGGCGAAAGCCAGGCGGCCGAAGGACGCGCCCGGCGTTTGAGGGCGAGAGAGGTTCATGTCGACCCTCGCCTTCAACGAGGGTCGACATGAGTCGCCGCATCCCCGAGATCACGCCGGACCTCATGTTGCGCGCCTATCGCGCGGGCCTGTTCCCGATGGCGGAAGCACGCACCAGCCAGCGCCTCTATTGGCTCGACCCGGAGATGCGCGGCGTGCTGCCGCTCGATGCTTTCCACCTGCCCAAGCGCCTGAAGCGAACGGTGCTCAGCGGCCCCTTCCGCGTCACCACCAACCAGGATTTCGGCGCCGTCATCCTGGGCTGCGCGCAGCCCGCGCCGGGCCGCGAGGACACCTGGATCAATACCGACATCGAAGCCCTGTTCCGCGCCCTGCACCGCCAGGGCCATGCCCATTCGCTGGAGGTCTGGCAGGGCGATGCGCTGGTCGGCGGGCTTTATGGCGTCTCGATCGGCGGCGCGTTTTTCGGCGAGAGCATGTTCAGCCGCGCCACTGATGCATCGAAGGTGGGCCTGGTGCATCTGGTCGCGCGCATGCGGCTGTTCGGTTTCACGCTGCTGGATACGCAGTTCATCACCGGGCATCTCGCGCAGTTCGGCACCATCGAAATCCCGCGCGCCAGCTACAAGGCGCAGCTGACCGCCGCGCTGGAAGTGGCCACGCATTGGACCGATACGCCTGACGAAGCCGCCCTCATGGACGCGATCCGCGCGCTGCGCCCTCCTTCGCCAGAATAGTGCGCTTGCGCTCCAGCCCCCATCGATAGCCGGTGAGCGCACCATCCTTCCCCACCACCCGATGGCACGGCACCGCGAGTGACACATGGTTCTGCGCGCAGGCCCGGGCCACGGCCCGTGTCGCGCGCGGTTCGCCCATGCGCGCGGCCAGTTCGGAATAGGTGGCGGTCTCGCCGAAGGGGATGGCCTGCAGCGCCTCCCACACGCGGCGCTGGAAGGCGGTGCCGCGCAAATCCAGCGGCAGCGCCAAAGCGGCATGCGGCTCGCGGATCCAGGCAATGACGGCGCGCAGCGTTTCGGCCAACGCATCGGGCGCGGCTTCGATGCGCGCGGCCGGGAAGCGGTGGCGCAGATCACCTTCGATGGCCACGGGGTCCTCGCCAAAGCCCAGGAAGCACACGCCAGCATCTGTGGCGCCGACCAGCAGCGGACCCAGCGGCGTTTGCGCATGGGCGATGCGGATGGTCTCGCCCGCGCCGCCGCGCCGTGCCGCGCC
>JAPLOK010000270.1 GCA_026400775.1 Alphaproteobacteria bacterium
CCCGAGATCATCGCCGGGCGCGAAATGCTGGGCGTGTGGTCGCAGGGCGTGTTCTTCCCCATCGACGAAGCGCAGGCGCAGGAACTGGCCGCGGAGTGATGCTGGCCAGCGAGATCGAACGCCGCCTGACAGCGCCAGGCGCCTTCGACATGCTGCATCCGACAGGGCTGGATTTCGGCGAAATCCCGACGCAGCCGGCAGCCGTGCTGGTGCCCATCGTGCTGCGTCACGAACCCGCGATTTTGTTGACGGCGCGGGCGCAGCATCTTCGCCGGCACGCGGGCCAGGTGGCGTTTCCCGGCGGGCGGCTGGAGCCGGGCGAGTCCCCCGAAGAGGCGGCGCTGCGCGAGACCGAGGAAGAGATCGGCCTGCCGCGCGATTGGCCGCGCATCTTGGGCCGGATGCCGCAGCACCTGACGGGCACTGGATATGCGGTGACGCCGGTGCTGGGGTTGATCGCGCCGGGCTTCACGCTGGCGCCCGACGCCAATGAGGTGGAGGAGGCGTTCGAACTGCCGCTGGCGGTGTTGCTGGACCCCGAGGCACCGCGGCGCGAGGCGCGCGAGTGGAAAGGCCGCCTGCGCGAATACTGGGTGTGGCCGCATGAACGCCACTACATCTGGGGTGCGACGGCGAGCATCCTGGTGAACCTGGCGCGGGTGTTGCGCGCATGACGGGCACCCCCGCCAAAGCACCGCGGTCGTGAACCGCCCGGCCAGTCCACCCGTCCGATCGTCGGAGGTGCGCCGCACCGAAGGCGTGAATCGGCAGGCAAGAGTCCTGTTCTGCGGCCAGGCGCTACTTGACCACAGCTTCTTCCTCGATGAGATCGACGCGCCGCCCTCGAAGATGACCGCGCGGCGCTATGTGCCCGGCGTCGGCGGCATGGGCGCGCATGCGGCGATAGCCGCCGTGCGGCTGGGCGCGCAGGCGGTGTTCCTGGGCCGCGTCGGCGATGATACGAATGGCGAGGCGGTGCGCGAGGCGCTGCGCGCAGAGGGCGTGGATGTGACGCATCTGCGCCGCATGCCAGGCGCTCGCACGCCGCTCTCGGCGGTGATGATCGACAAGCGCGGTGAGCGCGCGATTGTCACCTGGCGGGGCGAGGGTTTTGCGCCTGATGCCGAATGGCTGCCGCTGGAAGCACTGGATGGCGCCGGCGCCGTGCTGTCCGACCCGCGCTGGCCAGAAGCTGCCACGCGCATCTTCGCCGCCGCCCGCGCGCGCGGTATCGCCACCGTGCTGGATGGTGAGAAATCCGAGGCGCGGGTGCTGCTGGATGTGGTGCCGCGCGCCGAGCATGTGATCTTCGCCGAGCGCGGCTTGTCCATCTTCGCGCCCGCCACGCCCACGCTGGCCGCGCTGCGCCGCGCGCTGGAATCCGGCCCGCTGCGCCTGGCCGCCGTCACCCGCGGCGAACGCAGCACCCTGTGGCTGACCCCCGGCGACACCGCCTTGCGTGAAACACCAAGCTTCCCCGTCGACGCCCACAACACCACCGGCGCGGGCGACGTGTTCCACGGCGCCTATGCGGTGGCCGTGGCGGAAGGCCAGCCCATCAGCGCGGCACTTCGTTTCGCCGCCGCCGCCGGAGCGTTGCGCGCGCGTGACGGCGAGACGCCGAGCCGCGCCATGGTGGACGCCATGCTCGCTGGCGGTCCATAAGCAGCCATGCCCTTGTTGATCGCTGCCCTGGCCTTCCTGTTGCCGCTGGTGGCGCTGTTGCTGTGGCGTTCGCTGCGCCCCGGCCAGCAGCCCAGCAACTGGCTTCTCGTCTCGGCTTTCCTGGCTGTCGTGCTGGCCATTGGCGGCGCGATTTCCTACGGCATGAACCGCAGCATCGAGCGCGGCGAACGCTATGTCCCACCCAGCTGGGAACGCAGCGGCGAGGATGTGACGCCGGGGCGCGGCAACCGCCCATGATGCCGGAATTCCTGTCGCGTCCCACGCCCGCCGCCGTGCTGGCGGCGCTGCCTGGCGCGCGCGCGGTGGGTGGTGCGGTACGTGACAACCTGGCCGGGCGGCCCACGCATGATGTGGATGTGGGCGCACCCTACCCGCCAGATGTGATCGCGGCTCGGCTGCGCGAGGCCGGGCTGCGGGTGTACGAGACGGGGCTCTCGCACGGCACCGTCACCGCGCTGCTGGAGAATGATCCGCAAAAGCGGAATCGCCAAAGCGGTGAATTATTCTCCCAACAGCAGCGACAGCGTGATCCGCTGTCTGCGGATCACGCTGTCGACTGGGAGGGCGTGGAGGTGACCGCGCTGCGCCGCGACACCAGCACCGATGGCCGCCACGCGCAGGTCGAATGGATCACCGATTGGCGCGAAGACGCGGCGCGGCGCGACTTCACCATCAACGCCATGTCCATGGGCGCGGATGGTGTGCTGCATGATTATTTCGGCGGCGCGGAGGACCTGCGCGCCGGCCGCGTGCGCTTCGTGGGCGATGCCGCGGCGCGCATCGCGGAGGATTATCTGCGCGCACTGCGCTTCTTCCGCTTCTGGGCGCGGTATGGCGTGGGCGCGCCGGATGCGGCGGCGGTGGCGGCGATCCGCGATGCGGTACCAGGGCTGGAGCGGCTGTCGCGCGAGCGCGTCTGGATGGAGATCAAGCGGCTGATGCAGGCGCCCGACCCGCGCGATGCGCTGCGCTTGATGGCGCAGCTTGGCGTGCTGGAAGCGGTGTTGCCGGAGGCGGGTGATGCGTCGCGGCTGGACACGCTGCTGGCGCATGAAGCCGCGATTGATCCGCTGTTGCGCGTGGCGGTTCTGGTGCGGGTCGGCGCCGATCTCGAGCGCTTGCGCGAACGCCTGCGCCTGTCGGATGACGAAGCGCAACGCCTGCGCGCATTGCATGACCAGCGGGACCTGGATGCGCCATCGCCGCACGAAGCCCGCGCCCGCATCCGCGCCCGCACCACGCGCGCCACCGCGGGCGAGATGCTGTTCGTCGCGGCGGCCGAAGACCCTGCCGCCGCCGCGCTGATCCCGCGCATGGGCGCAGCACCCGGCCCCGACTTCCCCCTGCAAGGGCGCGACGCCATCGCCGCCGGCATCACGCCCGGCCCGCGCATGGGCACGTTGCTCGCCGCCACGCGCGACTGGTGGCTGGATGCCGGCGCGCAGGCCGACCACTCCGCCTGCCTCGCCAAACTCAAGGAACTGGCGCAGAACCCGCCCCCATGACCACCAGGGCCTGGCCCCTTCTCGCGCGCCTGTGGCGCGAAACCCTCCTGCCGCTGCGCCTGCGCATCCTCTTCGCGGCCTTCTGCACCATCGGCGTCTCGGCGGTCACCGCGCTCTACCCCATCGTGATCCAGCAGGCCTTCGATGCCTTCGCGCGCGGAGATGCCAATATCGCCTGGGTGCTGCCGCCGATCATCATCGCCGTCACCACCGCCCGCGGCGCCTTCATGCTGGGCCAGCAGCTCACCATCCAGGACGTGGTGTTGCGCGCGCTGGAAACCCTTCAAGCCAGGCTGTTCAGCGCCATGACGCGCGCCGACCTGGCGCCCATCACCGCCGAGGCCCCGGCCCGCCACGCTGCCCGCTTCACCACCGATGCCACCGCCATCCAGGAAGCACTGACACGCGCCATGGGCGGTGCCTCGCATATGCTGACGGTGATCGGCCTGGTGCTGTCCATGCTGTGGCTGGACTGGAAATTGGCGCTGATCGCCGCCCTGCTCTACCCCATCGCCGTCTGGCCGATCCTGCGCGTGGGCAACCTGATCCGCCGCGCCGCCTTCGGCATGCAGGACCGGGTTGGCGACGCCTCGGCGCTGGTGACGGAAAGTGTCGCCGCCGCGCGGGTGGTGCGCGCCTATAGGCTGGAAGCGGCCGAGGAATCGCGCGCTGCCTCCGCCTTCGCGCGGCTGCGCGCGTCGCTCTTCACGATGGGTGCCGCGCGCGCGCGGCTCGACCCCTTGCTCGAAGTGCTGGGCGGGTTGGCGGTCGCCATCGTGTTGGGTTTTGTGGGTTGGCGCGTGGCCAGTGGCGAAGCCACGATCGGCCAGTTCACCGGCTTCGTCGCGGCACTGCTCATCGCGTCGCAACCGATCCGCGCGCTGGGCTCGCTGAACGCAGCGCTGCAACAGGGCATTGCCGGCCTGACCAGCGTTTATGGCCTGATGGACGCACCGCGGCGCGTGGTCGATGCGCCGGATGCGCGGCCCCTGCCCGCCGGCCCCGGCCGCGTCGAATTCCGCAATGTCTCCTTCGCCTATCATGGTGCTGCGCCCGCGCTGAACAACGTGTCCATCACGGTCGAGCCGGGCCGCACCGTGGCGCTGGTGGGTGCATCGGGTGCGGGCAAATCCACCGCCATGATGCTGTTGCCGCGCTTCATGGATCCGGACGCGGGCGCTGTGCTGATCGACGGCGCCGACCTCCGCCACGTCACGCTGGCCTCCCTGCGCGACGCCATCGCCTATGTGGGGCAGGAGGCGCTGGTGTTCGACGACACCGCCGCCGCCAACATCGCCTGCGGCAAGCCGGGCGCGACCCAGGCGGACATCGAAGCCGCCGCGCGCGCGGCACGGGCACATGATTTCATCGCCGTCCTGCCGCAGGGCTATGCCACGCCGCTCGGGCCTGGTGGCAACAGGCTGTCCGGCGGCCAGCGGCAGCGCATCGCACTCGCCCGCGCCCTGCTGCGCGACCCGCGCGTGCTGCTGCTGGACGAAGCCACCAGCGCGCTGGACGCCGAGAACGAGGCCGCCATCCAGGACGCCATCGCTGAGCTGCGCGGCGGGCGCAGCGCGCTGGTCATCGCGCACCGCCTCTCCACCGTGCAGGACGCCGATCTGATCGTGGTGATGCAGGACGGCCAGGTGGTGGAACAGGGCACGCATGCCGAATTGGTCGCCCGTGCCGGCGCCTATTCGCGCATGGTCAGCGCACAAAGCTTCGACTGAATCGCGGCGGCGGGCTACACCCTCGCAATGCTCTACCTGGACGCCAATGCGACGGAGGTGCCGCGCCCTGCCGCGCTGGCCGCGGCCGCGGCGGCCATGGCGTGCCTGGGCAACCCGTCCTCCGTCCACGCCGCCGGCCGCGCGGCTCGCCGTCTGCGAGAGGATGCGCGCGAGACCATCGCCCACCGCTTCGCCGCCGCCGCGGCCGACACCGTGCTCACCGCCGGCGGCACCGAGGCCAATACCCTGGCCCTGCGCGGTCTTTCCGCCGGCCGCCGCATCCTGGCCGGTGCCACCGAGCACGCCGCCGTGCGCGCCATTCCGCATGAACCCGTGCCAGTCCTGCCTGACGGCACGCTGGACCTGAAGGCGCTGGAGGCCATGCTCTCCGGCGCCCCGCCCGCCATGGTCGCGGCGATGGCGGCCAACAACGAAACCGGCGTGCTGCACCCCATCGCCGCGATCGCGCTGCTGTGCCGGGCGCATGGCGCACTGCTGCATGTGGACGCTGTGCAGGCCGCCGGCCGCGTGGCCATCCCCGAAGGCTGGGACAGCCTGGCGATTTCGGGCCACAAGCTGGGCGGGCCGATGGGCGCCGGCGCGCTGCTGCTGCGCCCCGGCCTGCACCCGGAGCCGCTGCCCCCCGGCGGCGGCCAGGAACGCGGCCGGCGCGGCGGCACGGAGCCCTTGCCCGCTTTGGCCGGCATGGCCGCGGCGGTGCCCGAAGCTGGCGAGGCCACGCGCC
>JAPLOK010000002.1 GCA_026400775.1 Alphaproteobacteria bacterium
CGAGATAGAGGTAGATGTTGCGAAGGCTCGGCGTGCTGAAGACGCTGATCCGCCCATCACGCGCGAGGTCCGCCACATCGCGCGTCGGGACCTGGTCTATCAGGTCTACATCGCCGGCCTTCAGTGCGGCCAGCCGCGCGCTGTCATTGCCGATGAAGCGATAGGTGACGCGCGCCCAAGGCGCGCGGGCGCCCCACCATTCCTCGTTGCGCGTCATCACCGCGCGGTCGCCGGCGGTGTAGCTGGTGAAGCGATAGGGGCCGGTGCCGATGGCGGCGCGGCCGCTATTGTAGTCGGCGGTGGTCATGCCCTCACCCTGGGCGCGGCCGATGATGGAAAAGCCCTGCATCAGCGCCGGGATCAGCGGCGCGGGGCCATTGGTTTCCAGCCGCACAGTGTGCGCATCCACCACCACAACCTGCCGCACGGGCCGCGTGAAGAAGGCATAGGAGGAGGGGCTGTTCGGCACATTCGGCACACGCTCGAAGGTGAAGGCGACATCATCGGCGGTGAAGGGCCGGCCGTCATGGAAGCGCACGCCGGGGCGCAGGCGGAATTCCCAGACCGTGTCGGAGATGGCGCTGTAGGAGAGCGCGAGCGCGGGCTGCGGCCGCAAATCGGCATCAGGATCCAGCAGGCGGTCGAAGATGTGGTGCGTCAGCGCGCTGTTGGGCGTCAGGTTGTGGAAATGCGGGTCCATGCTGGTGAAGGCGCCGCCCACAGCGATGGTCACATTCTGGGCCGCGGCGCCGGTCACGGTCAGCCCCAGCAGGGCGATGATGGTCGCGCGCATTCGCTCTCTCCTCAATGGCGCGGAGCATGCAAGACTGCGTCCTCGCCTTGCAATGGAAAGCCGCGATGGACCTGCTGATCACCGACACCGTCATCGTCACCGGCGATGCCGAACGCCGTATTCTTGAGCATGCCGCCATTCTGGTGCGCGGTGGGCGCATCGCCGCGATTGGGGAAAGTGCCGCGCTGGAAGCCGCGCATCCGGATGTGCCGCGCATGGCAGGTCGCGGGCTGGCGGTGTTCCCAGGCTTCATCAACGCGCATACCCACACCGCGCTGACCGTGCTGCGCGCGACGGTCGAGGATTGGGACGGCGATGCGGGCTATGGCTACATGTCCCCCGTCTCCTATGAAATGTCGGCCGAGGAGCGCGCCATCATGGTGCAGCTGGGCGCGCAGTGATGGTCAGCATGGGCTGCCTGGAGGCGATCCGCTCGGGCTGCACCACGCTGGTCGAACCCTTCCGGCATGTCCCTTCATACGGCGATGCGATGGTCGCGACCGGTCTGCGCCTTTGGCTGTCGGAGAATGCGGCGGACATCAACACGCTGAACATCCGCCGCGGCGACTACACGGTGGACCCCGCCTTCGGGCAGGTCTTCCTGGACCGCACCATCGAGATGGTGGAGCGCTACCACAACACGCAGGGCGGGCGCGTGCAGTGCCAGATCGCGGCGCATGCGCCGGATAATTGCTCGCCGGCCATGCTGCGCTCGCTGATGGA
>JAPLOK010000330.1 GCA_026400775.1 Alphaproteobacteria bacterium
CGACCACCAATCTCTGGCTGGAACCAGGCGCGCTGACACCGGCCGCGCTGATGGCCGATATCCGCGAAGGCCTGTTCGTGACCGAGATGATCGGCATGGGCGTGAACCCGGTGACCGGCGACTACAGCCGTGGCGCGGCGGGCTTCATGATCCGCGACGGCGCGCTGGCCGAACCGGTCAGCGAAATCACCATCGCCGGCCGACTGCCGGAGATGTTCCTGCGCATGGTGCCGGCCAATGACCTGGTGTTCCGGCGCGGCACGGATGCGCCGACCATCCGCATCGATGGCATGGTGATGGCGGGAGCCTGACTACAGGCGCTTGCCGCTTTCCGCATCGAACAGATGCAGCTTGTCGAGCGGCAGGATCACGCCGAGCGTGTCATGCGGTGCGGCCCCGGTGGGTACCTTGGCGACGACCGTGGTGCCGTTTTCCAGCCTGCCATGCACCACTGTTTCTCCGCCCAGCGGTTCCAGCAATTCGACGGCCAGTGAGAGGCCGCCGCTGCCGATCAGCAGGTGCTCCGGCCGGATGCCGAGCGTGACCTTGTGACCATCGGCCAGCGGGGCGGTCACCGGCAGCAGCAGGCCGGTCTCCAACCGCACCGCGCCGCCTTCCATCACGCCGGGCAGGAAGTTCATCGACGGGCTGCCGATGAAGCCCGCGACATAGGTGTCCGCCGGGTGGGACCAGATTTCCATGGGTGTGGCGATCTGCGCGGCACGGCCCTGATGCATGACCACCAGGCGGTCGCCCAGCGTCATCGCCTCCACCTGGTCATGCGTGACGAAGAGGCTGGTGACGCCCAGGCGCCGTTGCAGGCGCTTGATCTCCGCGCGCATCGTCACGCGCAGTTTGGCATCCAGGTTGGACAGTGGCTCGTCGAACAGGAACAGCTTGGGGTCGCGCACGATGGCGCGGCCCATTGCCACGCGCTGGCGCTGGCCGCCGGAAAGCTGGCGCGGGCGGCGTTCCAGCAGATGCTGGATTTCCAGCATGCCCGCGGCTTCCGCTACGCGACGGCGGATATCTTCGGGCGAACGGCCGCGGATTTTCAGGCCATAGGCCATGTTCTGGAACACGGTCATGTGCGGGTAGAGCGCGTAGTTCTGAAACACCATCGCCACATCGCGTTCAGCCGGTTCCAGCGCCGTCACGTCGCGCTCTTCGATGCGAATGCTGCCGGTGGTGGAGGTTTCCAGCCCGGCCACGATGCGCAGCAGGGTGGATTTGCCGCAGCCGGATGCGCCGACGATGACGATCATCTCGCCATCTGTCACATCCAGGTCGATCCCGTGCAGGACTTGCGTGGTGCCGAAGCGTTTGGTCACGCCGGAGACGTTGAGGGTTGCCATGCTACTTCTCGGTCTCCACTAGGCCCTTGATGAACCAGCGCTGCATCAGCACCACCACCGCCACCGGCGGCAGCAGCGCCATGACGGCGGTGGCCATGATGATGTTCCATTCATTCTGCGCATCGCCCGTGCCGATCATCTTGGTGAGGCCGACGACGATGGTTTCCAGGCTGCGGTCATTCACGATCAGCAGTGGCCAGAGATACTGGTTCCAGCCATAGATGAACAGGATGACGAAGAGCGCCGCGATATTCGTCACCGACAGCGGCAGCACCACATCCTTGAAAAAGCGCATGGGGCCGGCGCCGTCGATCTTCGCGGCCTCCACATATTCCGGCGGGATGGTCATGAAGAACTGGCGGAACAGCAGCGTCGCGGTGGCGGATGCGATCAGCGGCACCACCAGGCCCGCCATGCTGTTGGTCATGTCGAGATTCACCATGACCTGGAAGGTCGGGATGATCCGCACCTCGACGGGCAGCATCAGCGTGATGAAGATCAGCCAGAAGGCCAGCATGCGGAAGGGGAAGCGGAAGAACACGACGGCATAGGCGGAGGTCAGCGAAATCGCGATCTTGCCGGCGGCGATCAGCACCGCCATCAGCAGGGAGTTCACCAGCATCACGGCGGCCGGCGTCTGCGCGAAGCGGCCGACGCCGCCGACCCAGGCGGTGCTGTAGTTCTCGATCAGGTCCGGCCCCGGCAGCAGCGGCACATCGCCGCGTCCGATCGTGCTGACATCATGGGTGGAGCCGATCAGCGTGATGTAGATCGGGAAGGCGAAGACCAGCACGCCGAAGGACAGCCACAGATACGGCCAGAGGGAGCGTCTTTCCAGCATCAGTAGTGCACCTTCCGCTCGATGAAGCGGAACTGCACCATGGTTAGCGCGATGACCATGATCATCAGGATCACGCTTTGCGCGGCGCTGGTGCCGAGGTTCAGGTTCATCACACCATCGGTATAGACGCGGTAGATCAGCGTTTCCGTGGCCTTGCCCGGCCCCCCCTGGGTGATGGAATGGATCACACCGAAGGTGTCGAAGAAGGCGTAGGTCAGGTTCACCACCAGCAGGAAGAAGGCGGTGGGCGAGAGCAGCGGAAACACCACGGTCCAGAACCGGCGCATCGGCTTCGCACCATCGATCGCCGCGGCCTCCAGCACGGAGCGCGGGATCGCCTGCAGCCCGGCCAGGAAGAAGATGAAGTTATAGGAGACCTGCTTCCAGGCGCTGGCGATGACTACCAGGAGCATCGCCTGGTCACCATTCAGCTTGTAGTCCCAATGGATGCCGGCGGCGTTCAGCATGCGGCCGAACAGGCCGATATTCGGGTGGAACATGAACAGCCACAGCACGGCAGCCACGGCGGGTGCGACGGCATAGGGCCAGATCAGCATGGTCTTGAAGGTGGTCGCGGCACGGATTTGCTTGTCGGCCTGCACGGCCAGGAACAGCGCGACCGATAGCGCCAGGCCGGCGACGGCGGCGGAGAAGAAAATGGTCCGCCCGAAACTTTGGAGCCAAGTCGGGTCGGACAGCACGTCCAAAAAGTTTTCGAAACCCACGAATTGCGAGGACAGGCCGAAAGCGTCCTCGCGCAGGAACGATTGGTAGACTGCCTGAAAGGCCGGCCAGAAGAAGAAAACGCCGGTGATAATCAGTTGCGGCAGAAGCAGTACCAATGGCAGGAATTTTCCCTTGAACAGGAATGACGCAGGCGCTGCCATCAGCATTCTCCAGAGAGGCGGCGCGGGTTCACCGCGCCGCCGTGGGGCTTATCAGCCGCGATTGGTGCGCTCGAAGTTGCGCAGCACGACATTGCCGCGCGTCACCGTGTTGTCCATCGCCTGCTGCGCGGTCTGCTGGCCTTGCAGGGCGCGCTCCATCTCTTCCTGCATGGCGACGCGGATTTCCACGAAGCCGCCCAGGCGGATGCCGCGGGTGTTGCCGGTCATCTGCCCGCCGCCGCGCAGCAACTGCTGGATCGGAATGTCGGCGCCCGGGTTCTGGGTGTAGAAGCCGGTCGCGCGGACCTGCTCGAAGGCGGTGCGGGTCACCGGCAGGAAGCCGGTTTCCGTGTGCCAGTCGGCCGCGATGCGGGCCTGGGCGAGAAAGGCGTAGAATTCCGCGACACCGCGGAATTCATCGGCGCTGCGCTGCGCATTCGGGCCGCGGTTCATCGCCCAGAAGGCCGCGCCGCCGATGATGGAGTTGAACGGCGCGCCCTGCACGTCGTTGTAGTAGGGCAGCATCGCGGCGCCCAGGTTCGCCAGGCCGCCCGGCACTTCGCGCACAAAGCGCGCCCGCGCGCCGGAGGAGGCGAAGATCATCGCCGCCTGGCCCGAAGCGAAAATCGCATCGCCCGCGCCGTCGCGGCCGCCCCAGCGGAAGGTGTTCTCGCGCGCCATTTCCATCATGGTGTTGATGTGGCGCACCTGCAGCGGGTTGTTCACGCGCAACTCGGTGCCAAGGCCGCCGAAGCCGTTGTCCAGCGTGGCCAGCGGCGTGTTGTGGATGGCGCTCAACTGTTCGACCTGCGTCCAGGTCGGCCAGGCGGTCGTCACTGGCACTTCGATGCCGGCCGCGCGCAGGCGGGTGGCGGCGGTGCGCATTTCGGCCCAAGTGGCGGGCGCCTGGTCCGGGTTCAGCCCGGCGCGGCGGAACATGTCCTTGTTGTAGAACACGATCGCCGTCGAGCTGTTGAAGGGCATGCCCATCATGCGGCCATCGGCCAGGCTGTAATAGCCACGAACGGCCGGCAGGTAGTCTTCAAAATTGATCGCCACACCGGTTTCGGAGAGCAGTTCATGCACCGGCTTGATGGCGCGGCCGGCGGCCATCATGGTGCCGGTGCCGACTTCGAACATCTGCACGATATGCGGCGCGGTGCCGGCACGGAAGGCGGCGATCGCGGCCACCATCGTCTCGGGGTAGGAGCCGCGGAAGCTGCTCACGATGCGGAAGCGGCGCTGGCTTTCGTTGAACTGGTTGGCGATGCCTTCCAGGATCCCGCCCAGCGGCTGGGCCAGGCCGTGCCAGAACTGCAGTTCGATCGGGCCGCCCTGCGCGATGGCAGGGGCTGCAATGGTGGTGGAGGCGAGGCCGGCGGAAGCCAGGCCCAGGGTGCGGCGCTTCATTGAGGGGGTTCTCCCAGCGATTTGGTGACTGCGGGCGATTAAGCGCACAATGTTACAACGATATGCCGAATTTATGACAGCAAAGTGAAGCAGATTAACGACGCTTCATGCGCTCCTCGTCGCGCAGGTAGTCCTCGGTGGTCTTGGTGTTGGGGCGCGCGTCGCCGGCATAGGGGTCGATGCCGCCGGTGGTGGCTTCGAAGACGCGGCAATCCTCGCACAAATCCAGCACGGCCAGCCGCGCGGGGTCCTGGAACATCCAGTGAGAGGCCAGTTTGGCCTTCACTTTCTCGACACTGGACTTGGTGCCGAACAGCTTGTTGCAGCGCGGGCAGGCCAGCGGTTCCTCGGCCTTCATCACCTGCGCGGTGCTGGCGGTCTCGGCGAAATTCAGCCGCGGTTCGAGGGTGATGACCTTCTCAGGGCAGGTCGCCGTGCAGAGGCCGCATTGCACGCAGGCGTCTTCCAGGAAGGAGAGTTCGGGGCGGTCCGGATTGGCGCGGAAGGCGCCGGTGGGGCAGACCATGGTGCAGGCCAGGCAGAGCGTGCAGCCATCGGCCGCGACTTGTGCGCCGCCGAAGCCTGCCAAGGCAGGCAGGGCGATGGTCTCGATCGTGGCGCCCGACAGGCGGCGCAGCGCGCGCAGGGCGCGCAGCGCGACTTCGCGGGGCGCGCCGAGCGGCAGGCCCGAATCGGCTTCCCATGTGGTGCGCAGGGCGCGGGTCTCGGCCAGAGCGTCGAGCATGGCGAAGGGGTCGTCGGTCTCGATCGCGGCGGCGCGCGCGGCCAGGCCCAGGCCGTTGGTCGCCGCGTTCAGCGTCTCGATCACGCGCAGCACGCCATCGGCGCCCTCCGCACGGCGGCCGGGCAGCAGCACGCGCAGGCCGGCCGCACCCCAGGCGACGGCGCTGGCCAGCACCGACAGGTCCAACTGCGTCGGTTCGTTCACGCGGATGGGGATGACGCGCGCCGGCAGGCCATCGCCGTGGCGGGCGGCGGCGTCGATCAGCGCATCGCCATGGGCGGCATGCAGCAGCAGCACGGGATCGGTGCCGCCGGCTTGCACGTAGGCGGTGAGTGCCGCGCGAATTCGCTTGGCGACGGCTTCGGCAGGCGGCAGGGCGTATTGCGCCGCACCGGTGGGGCAGACGGCGGCGCAGGCGCCACAGCCGGCGCAGATCTCGGCGCTGATCACCACGCTGTCCTTGCCCGGAGTGATGGCGCCCGTCGGGCACATATCCAGGCAGCGCGAGCAACCAACGCGCTTGTTGCGGCTATGCGCGCAAAGGCTCTCCGTGAAGGTGACGAAGCGCGGCTTGTCGAAGGTACCGACCAGCGTCTGCGCCTTCATCACAGCTTCCAGTACGGCCAGCGCGTCGGCCGGATCCGCGCGCAGATAGCCCTCGCGGGTTTCGTGCGCGGGGAACAAAGCGGGGCGGCCGCTCAGGTCTAGGATGATGTCGCATTGGCTGCGCGCGCCGTCTCGCGACGGGCCCCAGGCGTGCGCGGCGCGGGAGGAGGGGGCGGCGGCCGCATAGCCGTCGATCAGCACTTCGAAGGCGCCGAGATAGCCGGTCGCGTTACGTGCGCGCCCGCGCAAGATGGGGAAGCCGGTGATGGCGGGCGCGGTTTCGGTGGAGCCGTCGAGCAGCAGGGTGATGTCGAGCGTATCGGCCAGGCGCTTCGCCGCCGCCACCGCGGAATCATCGCGGCCCAGAACCAGGCAGACGCCCTGCGATTCCAGCGTGACCAGCGGTGTGGAGGGCATCGGCACTGCTGCGGCAGCCAGCAAGGCGGCCATCTTGGGCGACGCCTTGGCGCCTTCCTTCGACCAGCCCGCGGCCTCGCGGATGTTGACGAAGGTGAGATCCGCCTCCTCGCCTTCCTGTTCGAAGACGGGCTGTTCCTGGGTGCAGGCCACAGTGATCGGCCGGCCCTCCGCGAGCGCCGCCTGGAAGCGGTCCAGCTGCTTGCGGCACAGCTGTTCCGCGCCGCGGATCTCCGTCCCGGCGCAGCCGCGCCCGATGGCAGCCAGATCAGGCTCCATCGTGTCCTCGCAGGTGCAGACGAAGGCGATGCGGTTCATGGCGTTTCCCGACTAAAGCGCTTGCCCTATACCGGCGCGCGAGACGTCCGGGAACACCATGACACAGACATTGCCCAGCCTGTTCCGACCTGTGCCGCTCCGCGAGGGGCAGGACGCGATACGCGCGGCCATGCTGCTGGCGCCGGAGGAGGGCGCACCGGCGCGCTCGCGCGGTGCCGGCACGCTGTGCCATTTCGGCGGGCTGGCGCGGGTGGAGGCTGCGGTGGTGCTGGAGCCTGAGATGCCACTGGCCCAGGCACGACTGGCCTTGCAGGTGGGGGCGTCCGCGCTGGCGGATGCCTTGACGGTGCTGGGGCCGCCCGAAATCCCGATGGGCTTCGAATGGCCCGCGACGCTGCTGGTGAACCACGCGCGCGCCGGTGCGGTGCGGCTGGTGGCACCCGATGGCGCGACCGAGGACGCGGTGCCCGAATGGCTGGTGCTGGGCTTCGAATGCCGCCTGGCTTGGCGCGACGGACATGAGGGCGGGCTGCTGCCCCGTGACACATCGCTGCGCGATGAGGGCTTTGACGAGGCCACGCCCGATGAAATCATCGAGACCTGGGCGCGGCATCTGATGGCCGGCATGGATGAATGGCAGGCGCGTGGGCCGCGCCGCGTGGCGGAGCGGTTCCTGGCGCGGCTTGTGACGCCGCCCGAGGAGCCAGGCCTGAAACGCGGCCTGGACCCCGCGACGGGCGGGCTGGTGCTGGACCGTGCCGGCGTGCGCGAGGTGTTGGCGCCATGACCAAACTGCCCCGTACATTGCGCCTGGATGCGTCGGATGGCGTGGTGTTTCCGCGCGCGGCGGAGGCCGGTGAATGGGCCATCCCCGGCGGCTTCGTGTTCTGGGACGACACTGATGACACACTGACCGGCAAGCGCCGCCAGGCGTTTCGCGCGGGGTTTCTGGGCCTCGGCAGCTTCGGCTGGTCCACACTGGTGGAGGTAGCGGAGGCCAGTTTCGCCGACCGGCGTGACGCGCTGGACGCGCTGGCCGCGCATATCCTGGCCGAACATGGCGCGCCCGATATGGACGCGGCGCGCGCGGCGGCGGAAGAGGAAGTCGCCTTCGCCGAATCGCTCTGCGCCGAACACGCGCCAGGCATAGCGCTGGCCCTGGAACGCCGCGTGGAAGACGGCGATATCCGCGAGCGTTTCCGCACCTTGCATTTGCGCGCGCAGGAGCATCGCAGCTTCAACGCGCTGCCGGTCTTCGGCGTGGTGCAGGTGGATGGCGAGGATGTCGCAGAAGAAGTGGACCTGACGAAGCTATGAGCAGCGTTCTCGCACCTGGCGATTTCTGGATCGCCGCCGGGCATCACCTATGCGACCTGGATGATGAAGGCCGGTTGCGCGCCACGCCCGATCTATGGCGCGCCTTCCTGGCGCGGCCGGAACTGGTCCCTCCGCCCGAGGCCTGCGACGCCGAAAGCGTGCTGCATGCGGCGCTGATGGCGGACCCATTGGCCGCGGCCGATCCAACGGCGCTGGCCGACCCGGACGCGGCCGAGAACTGGCAGGTCTTCCTGCGCTTCCGTGACCACGTGGCCGCCCATCCCACATTGGAAGCAGCCTGGGTTGCGCTGTTCCGCGAGGGTGTGGCCGGCATCCCGCCGATTTTCCTGCAAATGCTGACACAACTGGTGGTGCGCGCGGCGTTGAATGGCGTGTCCGACCCGGTGGTGCTGCGCGCCGCCGAATGCCTGTTCCGCCCGCAACGCGCCGCGATCACCCAGGGCGCCACGCTGCTGGCCGACCAGGAAATCGTCGATGCGCGCGCGGAGGATGGCGACCTCGGTCCGCTGGGCCGCATGCTGACCGAAGCCGGCGCGCCGCCGCGCGAGGTTGAACTGGACGTGATTGGCGAAGACAAGGCGCATCTGTATTGGGCGCGGTCCGATGCGCATGATTTCGCGCTCGACATCGCCGAAAAGCGCGAAGGTGCCACCGCCCTCGGCACTGCCATAGCGGCCTTGCTGCACCATGTGCTGGGCCTGTCCGTCACCATCCGCCACGTCCCCGTCATCGAGGACAAGAACTGGACCTGGCATGTTGGCCTGGACGCCGAAGCCACCCGCATCGCCAACGGGCTGTGGGACGGCAAGAAGACCAAGCAGGCCGAACTCGCGCGCATCCTGTGGCTCGGCGTGATGGAGATCGCGGATGACACGCGCATCATCCCGCGCATGCGCGGCAAGCCGGTTTATCTGGCGCTGGCCATGGATGTGGCGCAGGTGGTGCGCATGAAGCCGCAGAATCTCGTCACCGGGTTGCCCTTGTCATGACCGTGCTGCCACTGGCCTCCATACCGGTCGGCGTGTTGGCCGAGCGCAAGCCGGCGATGAATGCCTGGGCCGATCCGGTCTGGGCCATCACCGAGATCCTGTTGGACGTGCCCGCAGTGCCCGACTGGACCGTGCTGCGGCAGGACGGCCCGCGCGTCGTGTTCTTCGCGGGCGTGGCCGAGATCAAGCTGTTCCGAACCGAGACCAGCAACCTCAAGCACAATATGGACGCCGCCGAACCCAGGCTCTGGGCTGTGCTGCGCCCGACCGAAGCCACGCCCGGCATGGCGCTGCAACTCGTTACCGCTGACCCCGGCGAGGCGCATCTTTTCGCCGATAGCGGCAATTGCCTGGTCGAATCGCTGCCCATGCCCGCACCGGTGGCCGAAGCCATCCAGGCCTTCATCGCCGCCCATCATCAGGACCACCAATACTACAAGCGCAAGCGTGACCGCGCGGACCCCGATGCGCTGGGGCGGCGTTCGCGCGTGGAGATGGATGATGAGTGACGGTTTCCTCTCACGCTGGTCCAAGGTGAAGCGGGGCGAGGCGCTGGCCGAACCCGAACCCATCGTTGAAGCACTGCCCGAAGCACTGCCCGAGGCGGTACCCGAGGCCTTGGCCGTGCCCGAGGAGGAGGAGTTCGACCTCTCGACCCTGCCGGACCTGGAGACCGCTACAGAAGCCACCGACTTCACCGCCTTCTTGAAGCGCGGCGTGCCCGAAGACCTCAAGCGCGTGGCGTTGCGCCGCGCCTGGTCGCTCGATTCCGGCATTCGCGACTTCGTTGGCCCCGCTGACTATGCCTGGGATTTCAACGCCCCCGATGGCGTGCCGGGCTTTGCCCTGACGCTTGGTGGTGACATTGCCAAGATGGTCGCCCAGGCAATCGGGCACATCGAAAAGATCGCCGACTCGCTGGAGGGGGCCGAGGCCCCATCCTTCCTGCCGCCGGGTTCCGTCGCCCCCGCGCCGCCGCCTGAACCCATCCCAGAAGCCGCGCCCGAACCTGTCCGCCTGCTGGCCGAAGCGCCGCCCGCCACCCCCACGCCCGCGCATGTGATTGAAGAGGCTGAGCCGGCACCAGCGCCTCGCCGTCGCCATGGTGGGGCGCTGCCGGACTGAAGCCGGCGGCGCAATAAGTCATTGCGAAATAAAAACATTATCCGGTTTTGATTACTTGGTTGTCATGTTTTCTGAGGCTGCTTGACCCCAGTGCAGGTCTCTTGCACCTTCACATCGTGGAAATAAAGGTCGGGCACAGCGGGGTTGAACTCGCGGTCGAAGCAGCGGGTGGCATGGATGCGTTCCAGGCCAGGCTTGGCATTTCTCGTCGTACGGTCTTCCATTGGAAGCGGCATGGAATCCCCGCCGAGCGTGCGCCCGAGATCGAGGCCGCGACCGGCATCGGCCGTCATCTTCTGCGGCCGGACCTGTTCCATTCGCCACAATTCGAATCCGCGCCTGATATCGACAGCCTGACCGCCAATCGCGCTGGCGCCTTCGCGCTACTTGGCGCGCTGCTGGCGCATGAGCCTGATGCGGCGCTGCTCTCACAGGTCGCGGGCCTGCCCGGCGGTGAGACGGTCCTGGGGGCTGCCACCGGCGCTTTGGCCCTGGCCGCGCGCGGCACCGACCTGGCGGCGCTGGAGGGCGAATTCTTCGCACTGTTCATCGGCGTCGGCCGCGGCGAAATCCTACCCTATGCCAGCTACTACCTAACCGGCTTCTTGCATGAACGTCCGTTGGCGGAATTGCGCGCCACGCTGAAGGGCCTGGGCGTCACCCGCCAGGCCGGCGTGGTGGAACCCGAGGACCATATCGCCTTCCTTTGCGAAACCATGGCCGGAATGCTGCTCGGCCGTATAGCGCGCACACGCCACGGCTTCGGCGCCACCGCTTTCTTCCAGAAGCACATCGAGCCCTGGGCAGGCCGGCTATTCGCTGACCTCGCCGCCAGCGGCACTTCTGATTTCTACCGCGCATTGGGCGGTTTCGGCCGCGCCGTGCTCGATATCGAAACCGCAGCCGCCGCGCTGCCCGAATAACCACCAGGAGGCACACGCCATGACCGAGAAAAACGAACGCCGCGGGCTGCTGAAGGCCATCGGCCTTGGCACGGCCGCCGCCGCCGCGACCGCCGCCGCGCCGGCGCTCGCGCAGCGCGCCGATGCCGTGCCGTCGCGCGACGCGCGCAAGGAAAACGAGGCCCGCCGCACCGCTGCCCGCTACCAGCCGAACAGCCCGCATGTGCAGGCGTTCTATCGCACCAACCGTTACTGAGACCGGGGGAAACCAGGCATGTTGATCAAGCGCAGTGATGGCCGGGCCGCTAAGCAGCGCCTTGCCTCCATGTATCAGGGGCTGTCGGCCGGTGGCCTCGATCGCCGTGGGTTCCTGAAGCAGGCGGGTGTGGCCGGTGCCGGTTTGGCTGCCATGTCCACGCTGGGGCCGCGCATGGCGGAAGCCGCCGCACCTGGTTCCGCGATGGGCGTCATCAATCACGCCCAGCCGGTTACGCGGGTGAAGAACATCTGCACGCATTGCTCGGTGGGCTGCACCGTCACGGCGGAAGTGCAGAACGGCGTCTGGGTGGGGCAGGAACCGACCTGGGAAAGCCCGATCAACCGTGGCACGCATTGCGCCAAGGGCGCCTCGGTGCGCGAATTGGTCGGCGGCGAGCGCCGGCTGAAATTCCCCATGAAGCTGGTCGGCGGGCAGTGGCGCCGCATGGACTGGGACACGGCGATGACCGAAATCGCCGAGCGCATGATGGATATCCGCGGCCGCTCGGGCTCCGATTCCATCTTTTGGCTGGGCAGCGCGAAGTTCAGCAACGAAGGCGCCTATCTGTACCGTAAGTTCGCGGCCATGTGGGGCACGAACAACGTCGACCACCAGGCGCGCATCTGCCACTCGACGACGGTCGCGGGTGTGGCGAACACCTGGGGCTATGGCGCGCAGACCAACAGCTACAACGATATCCGCAATTCCAAGACCATGCTGATCATCGGCGGCAACCCCGCCGAGGCGCATCCCGTGTCTCTGCAGCATGTGCTGGCCGGCAAGGAGCAGAACCGCGCCAATCTGATCGTGATCGACCCGCGCTATACGCGCACGGCCGCGCACGCCACGGAGTATGTGCGCATCCGCCCCGGCACGGACATCCCCATCGTCTGGGGCATGCTGTGGCACATCTTCCAGAATGGCTGGGAGGACCGGGATTTCATCCGCCAGCGCGTGCACGGCATGGAGGAAATCCGCGCCGAGGTCGCGAAGTGGACCCCGCAGGAAGTCGAGCGCGTGACCGGCGTGCCCGGTGCGCAGCTGCGCCGCGTGGCCGAGCAGTTCGCCAAGGAAAAGCCCGCCACTCTGATCTGGTGCATGGGCGTCACGCAGAAGACGGTGGGCACGGCCAATGTTCGCGCGCTGTCCATCCTGTTGCTGGCCACCGGCAATGTCGGCGGCGAGGGCAATGGCGCCAACATCTTCCGCGGCCATTGCAACGTGCAGGGCGCATCCGACTTTGGCCTCGATGTCGCGACGCTGCCGGCTTA
Source organism: Alphaproteobacteria bacterium (assembly GCA_026400775.1). Classification (GTDB taxonomy): domain Bacteria; phylum Pseudomonadota; class Alphaproteobacteria; order Acetobacterales; family Acetobacteraceae; genus Rhodovarius. The sequence goes on from JAPLOK010000330.1 coordinate 12,425, forward strand.
TTACGGCATCGACGAGACGGCATGGCGCCATTGGTCACGCGTCTGGGGCGTGTCGTATGAAAGCATGGTGGCGCGCTTCGACACTCCGGCCATGCTGAACACGCCGGGCATCCCGACCACGCGCTATTTCGACGCGGCCACCACGCCGGTGAATGCGCAGACCGGCCTGGCGCAGCGCGATAACATGAAGGGCATGATCGTCTTCGGCCACGGCGGCAACACCGTCACGCGCATGCCTGAGGCGGTGAAGGGCCTGGAGGCGTTGGAACTGCTGGTCGTCGCCGACCCGCACCCCACCACCTTCGCCGTGCTCGCCAACCGGCGGGAGAACACCTACCTTCTGCCGGTCGCGACGCAGTTCGAATGCGATGGCTCGCGCACCAGCTCCAACCGCTCGGTGCAGTGGGGTTCGAAGGTCGTCGATCCGATCTTCGAAAGCCGCGACGACTACCGCGTGATGTACCACCTGGCGCAGGCGCTGGACCGCGCGGCGGAGCGGCGCAACGCCACCGTCCGCTTCACCCAGCCGATGTTCCAGAACATCGAAATCCGCAACAACGCGCCGGTCGCCGAAAGCGTGCTGCGTGAGATCAACCGTGGCGCCTGGGGCTCGGGCTATTCGGGCATCAGCCCGGAACGCCTGAAGCTGCACCAGCAGCACCAGGACAAGTTCGACCTGGTGACGTTGCGCGCCCTGCCGGATGCGCCGGCGGAAATCCGCGGCGACTATTACGGTCTGCCCTGGCCCTGCTTCGGCACGCCGGAAATGCGTCACCCCGGCAGCCACATCCTGTACAACACCAACCTGCACGTGAAGGAGGGCGGCGGCACCTTCCGCGCGCGCTTCGGCACCGAGCGCAATGGCCAGACGCTGCTGGCCGAGGGCAGCTATTCCAAGGGTTCGGAGATCACGGATGGCTATCCCGAATTCACCGTGCAGGTGCTGCAGCGCCTGGGCTGGTATGACGAGCTGACGGCCCGGGAAAAGGCCGTCATCGAAGGCATCGGCGGCAATGTCTCCTGGGCGACGGACCTCTCGGGCGGCATCATCCGTGTCGCCATGGAGCATGGCTGCGTGCCCTATGGCAACGCGAAGGCCCGCGCCGTGGCGTGGAACCTGCCGGATCCGGTGCCCGTGCACCGCGAGCCGATCTACACGCCGCGCACCGACCTGGTGGCGCAGTATCCGACGCTGCCGGACCGGCGTGGCTTCCGCCTGCCGCATCTGGGGCAGTCCATCCAGGCGCGGTCGGCGACCGTCGCGCGCGATTTCCCGATCGTGCTGACCTCCGGCCGCCTGGTCGAATACGAAGGCGGCGGTGAGGAGACGCGGTCCAACAAGTGGCTCGCCGAGCTGCAGCAGGACATGTTCGTCGAGATCAACCCACGCGATGCCGCTGCGCGCAACATCCGCGACGGCGGTTGGGTCTGGGTGCGTGGCCCGGAATCCAACGCCCGCGTACGGGTGAAGGCGATGGTGACCGAGCGCGTGGGGCAGGGTGTCGCCTTCATGCCCTTCCACTTCGCCGGCTGGTTCATGGGCGAGGACCAGCGCCGCAAATATCCGCAAGGCACCGACCCGATCGTGCTGGGCGAATCAGTGAACGCCATCACCACCTATGGCTATGACCCCGTGACCTACATGCAGGAAACGAAGGTTACGCTGTGTCAGATCGTGGCCGCATAAGGGAGAACGACAATGGCCCGAATGAAATTCCTCTGCGACGCCGACCGCTGCATCGAATGCAACGCCTGCGTCACCGCCTGCAAGAACGAGCACGAGGTGCCCTGGGGCATCAACCGTCGCCGCGTCGTCACCATCAATGACGGCAAGCCCGGTGAGCGCTCGATCTCCATGGCCTGCATGCACTGCACGGATGCGCCTTGCGCGGCCGTGTGCCCGGTGTCCTGCTTCTACACGACCGCGGATGCGATCGTGCTGCACGACAAGGATCTGTGCATCGGCTGCGGCTATTGCTTCTTCGCTTGCCCGTTCGGCGCACCGCAATATCCGCGCGTTGGCAACTTCGGCGGCCGCGGCAAGATGGATAAGTGCACCTATTGCGCAGGCGGCCCGCAGGAAGACAATTCCCGCGTCGAGTACACGCAATATGGTGCCAACCGGATCGCCGAGGGCAAGCTGCCGCTCTGCGCCGAAATGTGCTCCACCAAGGCGCTTCTGGCAGGCGACGGCGACATGATCGCGACCATCTACCGCGAGCGTGTGCAGAAGCGCGGCTATGGCTCTGGCGCCTGGGGCTGGCGCACCGCCTATCGCATGACGGTGGCCGGCTGATGCGCGCGCTTCGTTTCCTTTTGCTGGCGCTCGCACTGGGCGTTGCAGCGCCTGCCTTAGCGCAACAGGGCACGCCGCGCGGCGTGGTCTCCGCCGAGGAACTGGAGGCAGCGACGCTGCGCCAGGGCGGCATCATCTCCGGCCGCATCACCATTCCCGATGCGGCACAGGGCAACCTCATCCAGCCCGAGGGCAAGGCCTGGCGCGACTTCCACAATGTCACGCTGGCCTGGGTCGGCGGTATCGCCGTGCTCGGCATGCTGAGCGTGCTGATCATGTTCTACATGACCCGCGGCAAGGTGACGGTGAATGGCGGCTTGTCGGGACGCACCATTACGCGCTTCAACCTGTTGGAGCGCGCGAACCACTGGATGGTCGCGGGCAGCTTCATCGTGCTCGGCCTGACCGGCCTGAACCTGACCTTCGGGCGGCATGTCCTGTTGCCGGTCGTCGGGCCCTATACCTTCACCACAATCAGCGAGTGGGGAAAGATCGCGCACAACTACCTGTCCTTCCCCTTCACGCTTGGCATCGTCGTGATGCTGCTGCTCTGGGCGAAGGACAACATCCCCAGTCGCCTCGACATCGAGTGGTTCAAGAAGGGCGGCGGCATCGTCGGCAAGGGCCACCCGGACAGCAAGCGCTTCAACGCCGGCCAGAAGATCGTCTTCTGGATCACCGTGCTTGGTGGCGCCGCAGTCGCGGTCTCGGGCTATCTGCTGATCTTCCCCTTCCAGGGGACGGATGTGGCGGACATGCAGCTCGCGCACATCATCCACGCGTTGATTTCGGTGCTGATGATCGCGGCGATCCTGGGCCATATCTACATCGGCTCGGTC
>JAPLOK010000306.1 GCA_026400775.1 Alphaproteobacteria bacterium
CGGCGTCAGGACTTCTGCGGAATGCGCGCGACCATGCGCATGGAGGTGGTCAGTTCCTCCATCTGCAGCCACGGGCGCATATAGGCGACCGCGTTGTAGGAACCCGGACGGCCCGGGATTTCCTTCACCTCGACCTTGGCTTCGCGCAGCGGATACTTGGCGCGCGCATCCTGGCCCGCGCCCTCCATCGGGTTCACATAGTTCTGGATCCAGCGGTTCAGCCACTGCTCGACATCGGTCGCCTCCATGAAGGAGCCGATCTTGTCGCGCGCCATCACCTTGAGGAAATGCGCGAAGCGGCTGGTCGCCATGATGTAGGGCAGGCGGGCGGAAATCGCCGCATTCGCGGTGGCTTCCGGCCGGTCATACTTCTTGGGCTTCTGCGTGGTCTGCGCGCCGAAGAAGACCGAGTAGTCGGTGTTCTTGTAATGGCAGAGCGGCAGGAAGCCGTTGTTGGACAGTTCAGCCTCGCGCCGGTCGGTGATGCCGATCTCGGTCGGGCATTTGGTGTCCAGGTCGCCATCGTCGGAGGTGAAGACATGCGCGGGCAGGTTGGTGACCTTGCCGCCGCCTTCGGCGCCACGGATGGCGGTGCACCAGCCATACTGGGCAAATGCGTCGGTCAGGCGCGCGGCATGCACATAGGCCGCGTTCATCCAGCAGTATTCATTGTGCTCCATGGCGCGCGCGGTGCCGTCGAGATTGGCCGGCGCTTCCTCGTAGTTGAACTCCTCGATCGGCTTGGTCTTCTCGCCATAGGGCAGGCGGGCGATGACGCGCGGCAGCACGAGGGTGACGAAGCGGCTGTCCTCGGTGTCGCGGAAGCTGCGCCACTTGGCGTATTCGGCGGTCTCGAAGATCTTGGACAGGTCGCGCGGCTTGGACAGTTCGCGGTAGTCCGAGAAGCCGAACATGCCAGGGCCCGCGGCCGAGACGAAGGGCGCGAAGGAGGCGGCGGCGACGTTGGACATCAGCCGCAGCGTCTCCACGTCATCGGGGTGGTTGGTCCACTCGTAGTCGCCGATCAGCGCGCCATAGGGCTCGCCGCCGGGGGTGCCGAACTCGTTCTCGTAGATCTTCTTGAACAGGCCGGACTGGTCGAATTCCACCGCGCGCGTCAGGTCACGGTTGAGGTCGCGCTTGCTGGCCTGCAGCAGGCGGATCTTCATCGAGGTCCCGGTCTCGCTGTTCATGACTAGGTGGTGCATGCCGCGCCAGGAGCCCTCGAGCTTGAGGAACTTCTCATGGTGCATCACCGCGTTCAGCTGTTCGGACAGCTTGCGGTCGATCTCGGCGATGGCGCGGTTGAAGGTCTGCGTCAGGTTGCGGCTGTAGGTGACGGTGCCCTTCAGCGCTTCCTCGGTCAGCGCCTTGATCAGTTCCTGGGCGCGGTCGCGTTCGGTCTGGCGGGTGGCACCGATGACCTGGTCGAGCAGCGAGGATGCATCGGCTTCGGTGGTGGTGCTGGCCGCGCCTGCGGCCTGGGACTCAGTTCCAGACATGTTCTCAGCCCTCCTGCTTGTCGAGGCCGAGCTGCGCGGAGAGCGCCTTCAGCTTGGATTCATCCTGCAGCACTTCATCGAGCAAGGATTCGAGCTTCTCGGAATTGTCCACCTTGCTCATCATGTCGCGCAGCTTGGACCGGGTCTCCATCAGCGCCTTCAGCGCCGGCACCTGCTCGGCCACGCGCGCGGGCTCGAAATCCTCGATGCTGCGGAATTTCATGTTGACGGCCATCTCGCTGTCGTCGCCGGCCAGCGTGTTCTTGACCTTCATGTTCAGGCCGGGCGCGATGCGGGCCATCACATCGTTGAAATTGTCGCGGTCGATCTGGATGAACTTGCGCTCCGCCAGCGGCTTCAGCGGCTCCGTCGGGTCGCCGGCGAAATCGCCCATCACGCCCACGATGAAGGGGAGCTCGCGCTCGATCGCGGCCCCTTCCGTCTCCACGTCATAGGTGATGTGCACCCGCGGCTTGCGCACGCGGTTCAGCTTGGCATGGACTGAATCCGACATCCGATCTCCCTGGCGCAATCGCGCCTGTGTTGCTCTGCCCGCGTATCGGGGGCCCCGACCCGAGGCTACCGTAAGTCACCGCAATTCATGGCGTCAACGACGCTGCCGAAGTGTTACCCGTTTTCATCCATCGTGCCCGGGCGAATGCCCAGCGCGGTGAGCATCGCGGTCCGCGCGCCATCATCGGCCAGCACCTCGGAGAGCAGTTCGGGCAGCGTCATGCGGCCGCGCCGCGCGGCATCGGTCAGCGTGTAGGCCAGGAAGGAATGTGGCTCGGTGCGTTGGAAAAAGGCGGCAATCTGCTCCAGCATCTTCAAGGCCTGCTCGCGCCCCGCCGGGCCGCCGGCGGGCAGCGCGAAGCCGCCGCCGGCCGTCGCCACAGGCGCATCGGCGCTCTCCGGCGCAGCCTCGGCTGCACCCTCCAGGGCCGGTGCATCGGCTTCGCCGCCCAGCCGTTGCGCGACCTCGACCAGGCGGTCCAGCACCTCGGCGACGCGGCGCGTGGGCGGTGCGTCGTAGCCGAACCTCGCGTCGATTTGATCCTGGAATTCCTGCCAGGCGGCGCGCGCCTCGGTGGCGTCCGCGATCAACCCGGCCAGGCCGCGA
>JAPLOK010000015.1 GCA_026400775.1 Alphaproteobacteria bacterium
GCCGCCGCCGCAGGTGGTGCGCCGCGATGGCGACGACCCCTATATCGTGGCTGCCGCCGACAAGGGCACGGCCACGTTTTCGGACATCGCGAACGGGCTCTCGGCCGAGTATGATTTCTGGCTGGGCGATGCCTTCGCCAGCGGTGGCAGCGCGGGCTACGACCACAAGGGCATGGGCATCACCGCCCGCGGTGCCTGGGTGATGATCGCACGCCACTTCGCCGAACTCGGCCACGATATCTTCACCCAGCCCTTCACCTGCGTGGGCGTGGGCGACATGTCGGGCGATGTGTTCGGCAATGGGCTGCTGATCTCGAAGCAGACCAGGCTTCTGGCGGCCTTCGACCACCGGCACATCTTCATCGACCCCGCGCCCGACCCGGCGATCAGCTTCGAGGAACGCGCGCGCATCTTCGCCCTGCCGCGCTCCTCCTGGGATGATTATGACCGCGCGAAGATCAGCGCGGGCGGCGGCGTCTTCGCGCGCAACCAGCGCAGCATCGCCTTGCCGCCCGAGGCGCGCGCCATGCTCGGCATCGAGACCGAGCGGGCGGAGCCTGCCGTGATCATGCGTGCGATTCTGGGCGCGAGCGCGGACCTGCTGTATTTCGGCGGCATAGGCACCTATCTCAAGGCGCAGTCCGAAACCCAGGCAGATGCCGGTGATCGCGCCAATGATGCGATCCGCATCGATGCGCGGAGCTTGCGCGTGCGCGTGGTCGGCGAGGGTGCCAATCTTGGCGTGACGCAGGCCGCGCGCATCGAAGCGGCGCAACTCGGCATCCGCATCAACACCGATGCGCTGGACAATTCGGCCGGTGTGTCCACCTCCGACCATGAGGTGAATATCAAGATCCTGCTGGCGGCCGCCGAAGCGCAGGGCGCACTCACCCGCAGGCAGCGCGACATCCTGCTCGCCGAGATGACCGATGAGGTGGCGGGCCTGGTGCTGCGCGACAACCACCAGCAATCACTCGCCATCAGCCTGGAAGTGGCCGCCGGCCCCGCCGCCTGGCCAGCTCAGGCAGCGCTGATGGGACGGCTCGAAGCGGCGGGCCTGCTCGACCGCCCGCTCGCCGGCCTGCCCGATGACGCGGGCATCGCCGCCCGCGCCATGTCGCGCAACGCCATCACCCGGCCTGAGGCCGCCGCCCTTCTGCCCTTCGCCAAGCTCTGGCTGAAGGAGGCGATCCTGGCGACCGCACTGCCCGATGACCCGGCCTTCCTGCCCCTGTTGCATGCGTACTTCCCGAAGCCCTTGCAGGAGCGCTTCGCAGGCTTCATCGAACGCCACGCCTTGCGGCGCGACCTGGTGGCCACCGCACTCGCCAACCAGGTGGCGAACCGCCTGGGCTGCGCGGGCCTGGGCCGGCTGACGGCCGAGGCCGAACCCGCCGCGGCATTGCGCGCCACCTGGCTCGCCGGTGCCGCGCTCGGCCTTGAAGACGCGGCCGAACATACCGATGCGCTGCCCCACAGCGCCGAGGACCGGCTGCATATCCTGGCCACGCTGCGCGCCGCCCTCGAACAGGCCGCGCGGCTGCTGCTGGCCGAAGTCGCACCCATCGAAGATGTGCTGGCTGCACTCGCGCCCGGCGTGGCACCCCTGGTCGGTGGCGATACCGGGCCTGAGGCGCTGGCCGCCTGCGCCGCGCTCGGCGCCGCACCGGCCATATTGCGCCTGCCCGGCGCACCCGCCGCCGCCGCTGCTGCCTGGGATGACGCGGCGCGCCGCTTCTACCTCTCGGCGCTGCGCCAGGCGGCGAATGCCGCACCGGTGGCGGGCAGCTTCGGCAACCGCGCGCGCGCTGCCTTGCTGGCCGATCTCGACGCGGTTCAGGCGCGGCTCGCCGCCGCGCTGCTGACCGGTGCGGCGCTGCCGCCCGGCGCGGAGGCCGCGGCGAAGCTGGCCGAGGAAGCCGCGCGCTTCCCCGACCTCGCGGCCGTGACGGTGGCGGCGCGCGCGTTGACGGCGCTGGCATGAGCCGCGGCCTGACCCGCCGCGAACTCGCCTGGGCCAGCTATGATTTCGCCAACAGCGCCTTTCCCACCGTCGTCTCCACCTTCGTCATCGCGACCTATTTCACGAGTGCGGTGGCCGCGAACCCGGTGGAAGGCCAGGCCATGTGGGGCTGGATGCAGGCGGCGGCGGGGCTTTGCATAGGGCTGCTCTCGCCCATGCTGGGTGCCGTTGCCGATGCCGGCGGGCGCCGCCGCGCACTGCTGGCGGCCTTCACCCTGTCGGCCGCACTGTGCACGGCGGCGGTGTGGATGGTGAAGCCCGACCCCGCCTATGCGCTGACCGCGCCGTTCCTGGTGGGCCTGGCCACCATCAGC
>JAPLOK010000254.1 GCA_026400775.1 Alphaproteobacteria bacterium
GCGGCGGCGCGCGTCGCACCTTCATCGCGCTGCACCACCTCGGCGATCTGCCGGCCCACGGTGAAGACCGGGTCCAGCGCGGTCATCGGTTCCTGGAAGATCATCGCGGCCTCGCCGCCGCGGTAATCGTTCAGCGTGTTGGTGTTCATCGCCGTCACGTCGCGCCCGGCGACTTCGATGCTGCCCGAGACGCGCGCGAATTTCGGCAAAAGGCGCAACAGGGCGCGCAGCGTGACCGATTTACCGGAGCCGGATTCACCCAGGATGCACAGCACCTCGCCGGCGGCGAGATCCATATCCATACCGTTCACGGCGTGCACGGTGCGGTCACGCGTCATGAAGGTGACGTTGAGGTCGCGCACGCGCACCAGGGGGGCGGGTGTTTCCATTTTCAGGGCGGCGCTCATCGTCCGGCCCCCGATGGCTGGAGCGCACGCAGTGCGCGGAAGGCTGAATCGGTGGCCATCATGCCAATGCTCCGGCTTGGCTGTGGCCGCTGCCGGCATCGGCCATGTGACAGGCCGCGATATGCCCCGCGCCGATATCCACCGCGCGCGGGCGGGCCTTGGCGCAGATGTCTTCGGCTTGGGTACAGCGCGTGCGGAAACGGCAGCCCGAGGGCGGGTTCACCGGGTTCGGCGGGTCGCCGGTCAACGGCGGCACGGTGCGGCGCTGCGCCGGGTCCATGCTGGGGCGGCTGGCCAGCAGCGCGCGGGTGTAGGGATGCGCGGGGCGGTCGTAGATGGCGTCCACCGGGCCAAGCTCCACCACCTCGCCCAGATACATCACCAGCACGCGGTCGGAGATGAACTGCACCACGTTCAGATCGTGGCTGATGAACACATAGGTCAGGCCGAACTGCGCCTTCAGGTCCACCAGCAGGTTCAGGACCTGGGCCTCGACCGATTTGTCGAGCGCGGAGACCGGTTCATCCAGGATGATCAGCCGCGGCTGCAGGGCGAGCGCGCGCGCGATGTTCACGCGCTGGCGCTGGCCGCCGGAAAGCTCATGCGGATAGCGGCGCGCGAATTGCGCCGGCGCGAGGCCGACGGCGGCCAGGATCTCGCGCGCACGCTCATTGGCCTTTTCGCGCGAGAGGCCATGCACGATGGACGCAAAGGAGATGCTGTCCTCGATCGGCAAGCGGGGATTGAGGCTGGCGTAGCTGTCCTGGAAAACCATCTGCACCTGGCGGCGATAGTCGCGCAAAGACAGGCCACCGGCCCGCGGCTCGCCCACCGCCTCGCCATCGAAAACCATGCTGCCCGCGTCGGGGTCCAGCAGGCGCATCAGCAGCCGGGCGGTGGTGGATTTGCCGCAACCCGATTCGCCCACGATGCCGAGCGTCTCGCCCTTCATGACGTCAAACGCCACGCCATCGACGGCACGCACAGTGGCGACGGTCCGGCCCAGCAGCCCGCCCTTGATGGGGAAATGCTTGGTCAGCCCGTCAAGGCTGAGCAAAGGCGTGCCAGGGCCGCCGCGATCGGTCGCAATGTCCATGCGGCCTTGTTAGCCCGCGCACCGCGTTGGGGGAATGCGGCGGCAGGCGGCCCGGCGCGGCCCAGGCGGTTGCCTGCCGGAAAAAGAAGCAGCCTGGGCGCGTGTCGCCTGCGCCGGGGACAGGTCCGGTCTGTCCCGCGCCCGAAGCCGGCGTTGGAATATGCCGCGCCCCCAGGATAGGCTGCGCCGATGCCCCCGAATGGCACGAACGATTGGCGGCGCGGGGCGGTCCCGGAGCAGGATGGCGTCAGCTCATGGAACTGCCGCGCGACATGGGAGCGAGGATACCGATGCGACGTTGCGCCCTGGCGGCCATCGCGGCCGTGACCCTGCCGCTGCTGGCCCTGGTGCCGGCGATGGCGCAATCCACAAGCTCGCCGCAGCTTTGCTCGATCAATCGTCTGAACACCGCGGAGATGGCCCGGGTCCGAACGGTCTTTCGCGATGTGCAGTCGCGGCGGCTTGGCGAATACGTCGTCTCTGTCGAGCAAGGCCAGCAGGATTGCCGCCGGCAGCCCGGGACCTTCCATGTGTCCATGGAGTGGCAGTTGCGGCGCGGCGGACAGTGGGTACCGGTCTGCAGCAACACCATCACCGAGTTCAACCGCGATCGAGTTTATTCCCTGCGCGGTCCGGCCACTGGTCCCAGCTGTGATATCGGCTGGCAGTAAGAGACCGCCTGAAAACACCGGACGGGTCGGCTTCGCCGGTCTTTTCCGCCCCTGCTGCGTTGCCGGCCTTGCCGATGCAACCAGCATCGGCCGCGCCCGGCGCCTGGCAGGGACGAAAAATCCTCGGCAAATCCTCCGCCGCCGGCATTTTCAAGCGGTCTCTCGCCTCCGGGTTTACGCAAGCGCCTGGGCCGGCCATGGTGCCGCCCTCGGAGGTGCCCGATGCGCGCGATTTTCGTTCTTGTGAAATGCGAGATGGGAGCCGCCTATCGCGTCGCGCGGCACATGGCCGACAGCATCGAGGAATTGTCGGAGATGCACTCCATCTCCGGCACCTATGACCTGCTGGGCAAGTTCTATCTGCCGCCCGAGCATGATGTGGGCCTGTTCGTGGTGGAGAAGGTGCAGACGGTGGCCGGCGTGAAGGACACGCTGACCATGCTGACTTACAACGCCTTCAGCCCGGGGCGATAAGCGGGGTTTTGCCGCACGGATTCACGCTTCAGGCCGTGCCGGGTTTCAGCGATCCGGGCGGGTCTGTTGCATCCGCGCCAGCATGTGCAGCGCATCATAGGCGACGGTCGCGGCCAGCAGCGCCGTCATGCCTCCTACATCATGCGGCGGGCTGACGGTGTTGATGTTGATGCCCACCAGGTTCAGTCCGAAGCAGCCTTCCAGCGCGGCCAGGCCCTCGCGCGCCGATAGCCCGCCCCAGGTCGGGCTGCACACGCCCGGTGCCACCGCGGGGTCGAAAACATCCATGTCAAAGGATAGATAGACCGGGCGGTCGCCGATGCGCGCGCGCACATCCGCGAACACGGCCTCGATCCCGCTCGCCAGCAATTCGCGCTGTGGGATCACGTTGAACCCAAGCGCGCGGCCATGCGCAATCACGCCGGGCACCAGGTTCGAACCGCGCATGCCGATCTGGAAGGAGTGTGCCGTGTCGATCACGCCCTCCTGCGCGGCGATCGCGAAGGGGGTGGCGGTGTTGATGCCGGGGATCGGGTAGGCATCGGTGTGCGCGTCGATATGCACCGTCACCAGGCCCGGATGCGCGCGCGAGAGGGCGCGCATTTCCGGCAGAGCCACGGCGCCGTCGCCGCCGAGCGTCACGGGCACGGCGCGGGCCTGGGTGATGGTGGTGATCGCCGCCTCGATGGCCGCGAAACTGCCCGCGATGTCGGAGGGTGTCAGCGCCAGATCGCCCAGATCCACCAGACCCAGGGCGGCGGCGGGGTCGATGCCGGTCTCGCAATGGAAGGGGCTGATCAGCTGCGATTCATCGCGGATCGCCGCCGGCCCCTGGCGCGCGCCGGTGCGCCGCGGATGCGTGCCGCAATCGAAGGGAATGCCCAGGATGACGGCGCGGGCGGCGCCGATCTCGGCGCTGCGCGGCGCGCCCAGGAAGCCGCGCGGGGCGGTGAAGATGTCGGTCATGCGCGCCGAGTGTGTCGTCACCCGGCGCGCATGGGAAGCATCACACGATCTTGGTGCGCACCGTGCCCACGCCTTCGACGATACCTTCCAGCACATCACCGCGCACAACGGCGGCCACACCCTCGGGCGTGCCGGTCATGATCAGGTCGCCCGGGGCCAGTTCGACCAGTTCCGACAGGTTGGCGATCACTTCCGGCACCGACCAGATCAGCTTCGACAGGTCCGAGGTCTGCGTGACCTTGCCGTTCACCTTCAGCTCGATCAGCCCCTTGCCCGGGTTCACGCCGGCGGCCGGCACCAGCAGGCCCATGGGCGCGGATTGGTCGAAGCCCTTGCCCATATCCCAGGGGCGGCCGGTCTTCTTCGCCTCGTTCTGGATGTCGCGGCGGGTCATATCCAGGCCGGCGCAGTAGCCCCAGACATGCTTCAGGGCA
>JAPLOK010000239.1 GCA_026400775.1 Alphaproteobacteria bacterium
GGCGGATGAATTCGCCGGCCAGCGTGACCGGGCCACTGTCGCGATCGGTGAAGCCGCGGGGGATGCGCAGCGTGTCACGCGGGGCCATGCGTTGGGTGACCATGATGCGCGTGCGCAGGTCGAGCGTGGTGCGTTGCAGGGTGATGGTGCCGCCATCGGCCGGCGGCTGGCGGGTGAGTTCGACATTGGAGAGGTCGGCGTGTTCGGTCAGGCCGCCGGCGGCTTCGAGCAGGGATTCGAGCGGCGTGTCGGCCAGGATCGGCAGCAGGCCTTGCAGCCGCGCCTCGCCCATCAGCAGCACGGCGTTGTCGATCAGGAAGGGCAACAAGGCCGGGTAGTCGATGAAGAGCTGCGGGCATGGGGTGGTGCCGCCATCGGGCATCGCAGCCAAGCGGGCATGGGCGAAGCGTTGGGGCGTGGTGCGGGCCGCGGTGACGAGCGCGGTGAGGGCTGGGCATTCCGCGGCCGGGCTGCCCTCGGGGCGGGTGCTGGCGCCCTTTCCGCGCAGCGCGCGCTGCACGGGCGCGGAGGACAGCCATTGCACATCGGGCAGGCCGATCAGGATGACCTCGTCGCCCTCCTGCAAGGGCTGGTCGGGGCCGCCTTGCAGCAGGCGCCCCAGATCGAAGGGCACCAGGCGGCGCACGCGGGTGCGGCTATCGGCGCGCCAGATGACCGCCATGCGCAGCCAGGGATCGGCCCGCACCAGACGCGGGTCGGAGAGCAGCCCGCGCAGGGTGCTGCCCCGGCCGGCCACGGCGCGTGTCAGCGGGGTCGCCACATGGCCGGACAGGCGCAGCCCGCCGGCCTGGGCGTCCACGCCGGGCTGCACCAGCAGCGCATCGCCACGGCGCAGCAAATCACGCAGGCTGATCTCGCGGAAGCTGCGCCGGCCCTCGCCATCCGTGGTCTCCAGCAGGAAGCGGTGGCCGGACGGGCGCAGCGTGTCACCGGCCAGGCGCAGCATCGCCGCCAGCGGCTGCGAGGCCGCGCCGGCCGGCAATTCATAGATGGCCGGGCGCGAGACCTCGCCACCAATGGCCACCACCGCACCGATGGGCGGCACCGTGATGCGCTCGCCTTCGAGGATGCGCAGATCCGGCTGCGGGCCGCCTTCGCCGGCGATGACGGGGTAGAGATCCACCACGCGCCCGCCCACGCGGATCGCGCGCAAAGAACCGGTCCGGCGCGGACCGCCGGCGGCGATCAGCGCATCGAGCACGGTGGCGAGCGGTGACAGCACCACCATGCCCGGCCGCGCCACCTCGCCGCCGACGAAGACGGCAACCTGGCGCAGCGCGCCGATGGACAGGAAGGCCTCAGAGCCCGGCAATTCGCGCGCTACACGCGCGTCGAGATCGGCGCGCAGGTCGCGCAGGCTGCGCCCGGCCGCGGGGATGGGCTGCATCTCCGGCAGCAGCAGCGTGCCCTCGCGCGTGACACGCGCTGTGACGCTGTTGCGCGCGCGGCCGCGGAAAGAGACGAGCAACTCATCATCGCGGCCGATCACATAGTCTTCCGGTACGGCGCCGAATGCCACACCGCTGCCGGGCTGCGCGCCACCCTGGAAGCTGTCATGGCCAAATTGCCGCAGAGGCGTGGTCAAACGCGCATTGAAGAAGGCCTCGATCGGCGAGAAGGGTTCGTCCTGTACCGAGGGGCCGGTCGGCGGCGCTGGCGGTGGCGCTGCCGGCGCGGGTCGTGCGGCGCCGGGCTGGATCGGCGGTGGCGGCGCGGCGGTGCCCCGCCCTGCCCCGGCATCGAGCAGACGTTGCAGGATTTCCTGCTGCGTCGTCGCCGGCAGGGCCGGCACCGGCGCGCCGCCGGGCAGGGTGGCGGGCAATGCGGGCTGGGCGCGAGCCGGCGTCCAGACCAGGCCAGGGCACAGGAGCGCGATGAGGAGGGCGAGACCGAGCTTCATTGTCGATTCGGCATGATCTCACCAAGTGGTGTATGTGCAATAGAAAACAATCGCTGGATCCAATTTGTGCCACGCATATATCTGATCGCTGACGCCGCCTGGCGCCTGGGCCCGCGTCCGGTGGCGCTGGCGCTCTGGGGCAAGGGGCCTGGCCGGTGGTGGGCAGCACACAGGCTGGGCGCGCCGCAGCGCGATTCCCTGGGTGAGACGGATGTTCGGCCAATCTGGGAGGAAGCGCGCTGGACCACACTGCCCGATGACCCGCAAGCGGCCGTCCTGGCCTGGATGGCGGCCAACCCGCCCTTTGGCGGGGTGCATTGGCAATGCGGGCAGGAGGCCTCGCTGCGGGTGCTGCAATTGGCGCGGCGCCTGGTTCCCCCCTTGCCCGACTGGGCACGCCCGGTGCTGCAGGCGCATGGACGGCGCATCGCGGCAAACCCGGCCTATGCCTTGGCGCAGGACAATAATCATCCGATCAGCGAGGCGGCGGGGCGGCTGGCATGCGCCTTGTTGCTGGGGGGGAATACGGCGGCGGCCTCGCGCCGGCTGGACCGGGTGGTGCAGCGGCTGGTCTCAGCGGATGGCGCCTTCGCCCAACCATCGCCGGCCTATCATCGGTTGATGGTGGACGTGCTGGTGGCGGTCGAAGCGCTGCGCGTCGGCTGGGGCGGCCCCCCGTCCGGCTATGCCGCGCGGGCGGCGGCGGCGGTTCGGCTGCTGCGGCGCATGGCGGTGATGCCACGGATCGGCCACCAGGATGGCTCGGCCTTCGATGGTCAGGCGGCGCCGGATCTGGACCAGGCGGAGGCCAGCTTCGGCCGATTGGCGGATGATGCCGCCCCTTGGGCCGCGGGCTGGCTGCGCGGCTGGCGGGCGGCCGGCGCGCAGGGCTTTCTGCGCGTGGGCGCGCCATTCCGGCCAGCACAGTCGGATCTCCTGCATTTCGACCTGTGGGATGGCGGGGTGAACCTGCTGCGTGACGGCGGGACCGGCGCCTACAACCCGGCGCCGGCCGATCGCTGGTGGCTGGAGTATTTCTGGTCCACCGCCGCGCACAACACGGTGGAATTCGACGGCGAGGACCAGATGCCGCGCGCCGGCCGCTTCCTGCATGCGCGTTGGCCGCAATGGGGGCGGGATGCGGATGGCGACTGGGTGCGTGACTGGCGCGGCCGCCGGCATGCCCGTACGGTGGAGGCGCGCGGGCGGGAGTGGCGTGTGGTTGACCGGCTGGCCGGGCCGTTCCGGGAGGCTGTGTTGCGCTGGCGCCTGGCGCCTGGCGAATGGCGCTTGACGGATGATGGCGTGCGGGGACCGCTGGCACGGATCACCGTGGCCGGCGGCGCCGTCACGCTGGAGGAAGGCTGGGAGAGCCTGGCCTATGGCCAGGTGTCGCGCTGCCCCGTCCTGGTGGCGCGCGGGGTGGGGTTCGAGACAGTGGTGAGATTGCCTTGATGCGCGCTTGCGACAAATTCAACGCAAGCTGGCTCGGGTTCCGCAAGCCACTGTTTTGGCGAGGGAGGCAGCGCCCAGGCCGCGATGATGCAGGCTTGCGACATATTCGCGGTCGGGGCTCGCGCGCCCGGGCCGGGCGTGTTCGGGGGCGGATATGATTGTCCAAACAGCGGGCCGGATATAGGAACATTAGCCTCCGTCGTCAAGGATTTCCTGGGCTGGCACCCCGTCTCAGAACCCGGCCAGGCTGAACAGGCCGACCACAGCGGCCAGGAAGAAGGCGCAGCCGATCAGGTAGGAGGCGGCCGAACCCGCTTTGCCGTTGCGGCGGGTGGTGGCGGGGGCGGCGGCGATCAGGCTGGTCATGGCAGGGTTCCTTTCGGGTTTCGTGCCATGGGTGTTGCAGGCGGTGTGCCAGGGTTTGGTACGGTATTTTCGCGT
Organism: Alphaproteobacteria bacterium; assembly: GCA_026400775.1. Taxonomy (GTDB): domain Bacteria; phylum Pseudomonadota; class Alphaproteobacteria; order Acetobacterales; family Acetobacteraceae; genus Rhodovarius. Next base: position 3,818 of record JAPLOK010000239.1, read on the forward strand.
TTTGCGAGGCGAATTGCGTCGCGCGCGCTGCGCGGCGAATGCCAGCCCGGTCGGGCAGCCGCTACCCCAGCGCCGTCCGGGCCTGCTGCAACCGCGCCATATCCTCGGCATCCGGCGCGGGGTAGCTGAGTTGCAGCCCCTCCAGCGCCTGCACCATGGCACCGGCCACCATCAGGCGGCAGAACCATTTGCGGTCGGCGGGCACGACATGCCATGGCGCATGCGGGGCGGCGGTGGCGCGGATCGCCCGTTCATAGGCGTCCTGGTAGGCGTCCCAGTGTTCGCGTTCCGCCACGTCGGCGGCGTTGAATTTCCAGTTCTTCGCCGGGTCCTCAATGCGCGCGAGGAAGCGGCGGCGCTGCTCCTCCTTGCTGACATGCAGGAAGAACTTCAGCACCACGACGCCATTGCGCGACAGATAGCGTTCGAAGGCGGCGATATCCTCCAGCCGGTCGTCATAGAGACGCTTGCCGACCGCGGCTTTCGGCAGCTTCTGGCGCTGGATGATCTCGGGGTGGATGCGCGCGACCAGCACCTCCTCGTACCAGGAACGGTTATGGATCCCGATATGCCCGCGCCGCGGTAGCGCAATGACGTGCCGCCAGAGATAGTCGTGGTCCAGTTCCATCGAAGTCGGCGCCTTGAAGGGCGTGACCTCGCAGCCTTGGGGGTTCAGGCCTGAAAAGACATGCTTAATGGTGCCGTCCTTGCCGGCTGCGTCCAAAGCCTGGACGATGCACAGCACCGCCCAGCGATCCTGCGCATAGAGCTTGTCCTGCAATTCCGCGAGCCGACGCTGGCCGGTGGCGAGCAGCGCCTCCGCCTCCTCGCGTTCCAGCGCGAGGCCGCCTGCATCGGCAGGGTCATGCTTCTTGAGGCGGAAGCCTCTCGCATCCTCGATGCGATAGCGCTTGAGCAGGCGGTTGATGTCCATGACGGCAGTATGACGCGGCCCGATCGGATCGCCCATGGCTGGATTCAGCCTTGGCGTGAATCCGCTCGCAGCAAACCCGCGCGCCGCCACAGCCAGAGCATCGCGGCCAGTTGCAGCAGGATCGTGGCACCCATCGCCCAGGCATAGCCGCGCGTATCCCAGCCGCCGCTGGCGGTGCGTGGGAAGATGTCGAGCACGGCGCCGATCGCGGTCTGCAACAGGAAGGTCAGCGCCAGCATGGTCGCGTTCACCGCAGTCGAGACGCGGCCGGCCAGATGCGGCGCAAACCCGCCCGCCACTGCCGCATAGGCCGCACTGCTGGTGGAACCCGCGAAGGCGAAGGCCACCCACAGCAGCGTCACCGCGATGGTGTCGGCGGGCGGAGCGAAGGCCAGCACCGCTTGCAGCCCAAGCATCACGAACATGGCGATCACCGGCACGACCATGGGCGATTGCCCGCGCATCTGCAGCCGGCTCGCCGCCTGGCCCGCGACCAGGTTGCCGAACATCACGCCCAGCGCATAGCAGAGCAGCACGGTGGCGCGCAGCGCATCGCCCATCCCCGCCACATCGCGCAGCCATGGCCCTACCCAGAGGCCCTGATAGGTGAAGTGCAGCGCGTTCAGCACGATGATCGCAGGCACCAGCGCGATGAAGCGCGCGTTGCGATAGATCGGGCCGAATTCGCGAATGTCCTGCCACAGGCCGCGCTCAGCGTCGCGCCTGGGGCTGGGCGGCACGGCGCGCCAGATCCAGAGCGAGACCGCGATGGCCAGCGCCGCCAGCACCCAGAAGGCACCGCGCCAGCCAATGGCGGGCAGCAACGCCTGGAGCGGTGCGGTGGCCAGCAACCCGCCCATGCCGCCGATGAAGACGCCCGCGCCGGTCAGGGCTGCCACGCGCTCCTTCGGGTACCATGTGGTATGCGCCTTGATCAGCCCGATCAGTGCGGAGGCGACGCCGAGGCCCGTCAGGAAGCGCCCAACCGCCAGCATGAGCGTGCCATCGGCCAGCGCGCAGGTGACGAAGCCGGCTGCCGCGAGCGCGGCGGAGGCGGTCTGCACGCGGCGCGGGCCGTAGCGGTCGAGCGCCACACCCACCGGCAGCTGCGCCGCCGCATAGGCCACGAACAACACGGCGGCGAGCAAGCCGAGATCGCTGGCCGACAGCCCGAATTCCAGTGCGAGCGCGGGGCCGATGATCGCCATCAGCGCGCGGCTGGCCTGGTTGATGAAATTCACCATGCCGAGCGGCAGGGTGACGGTGAAGAAGTTCATGACTTTGCGACCCGATTCAGACTGCGGGCGCTGCGCGCCCTCTCGTCATCGGGGCGCGTCATGGTTGCGCGACCCGATTCAGACTGCGGGCGCTGCGCGCCCTCTCGTCATCGGGGCGCGTCATGGCAGGCGCATTCGAACGGAGATCGGGCAGTGGTCCGACAGCCGCTCGCGCGCATCACGCTCGGCATAGACCATGACGCGCAGCGTGTTGTTGACCGCCCAGTTGCGCGCAGCACCTCCCGCGAAGATGTGGCTGATGAAGGGGCGACCACCGCGTGCATCGGCAAAGCAGGGGTTGGCGAAGCCTTCATTCAGCCGGGTGAGCGGGGCGGCATCGGTCAGGCGCTGCACAAAGCTGTCACCGCCGGGCGGGATGCGGCGGTTGAAATCGCCCAGGATCAGGAAGGGCGCATTGTCCCGGCGGCGTTCGGCGATCCAGCCGGCCAGCACATTGGCCTGTTGCGACAGGCCGTTGCATTCGGGGCCGGCTTGCAGCTCACCCTCGCGGCAGCCGGCATTGAGATGCACCGCCAGCAGGCGCAGCCGCGAGGTGCCGGCCTCCACCGTGATGTCCACGCCACGGCGCAGCGAGAAGCGCGCATTGGGACGGATGTCGAGCGCGGCGAGGTCCGGGTTCTGCGTCACGCGCAATGTGCGGCGCACGGCGAAACCGGTGCGCTGGATGTCGTTCTCGTCGGGGAAGAAGAAGGCATGGGTGCGTTCATCGAAGATGCGCGCGGCGGCCCGCGGGCCGTCGATTTCCTGGAAGGCGATGATGTCGGCTTCCAGGCGCTGGGCGTATTGGCGCAAAAGCGCCCAGTCGGCCTCGGTGCGGGCGCGGTATTCGCGCGGCATGTCGGGATCGCCGGTCGGGCGCAGGCTGGCCCAGGCGATGTTCCAGGTGGTGATGCGCAGTTCAACGGCCTGGGCGGGCAGCGTGGAGAGGCAGAGCAGCAGGAGGAGGATGCGCATGAGGGCAGGCTACAGTAGAAGGGCGGGTTGCGGCATGGGGGTGGGCGCGGGCAAGTGGCGCGCGCCGCAGGCCAGCAGGTATTCCGCCACGGCATCGAACTCGGACGGTTGGCGAGTGCGATCCGCTGCGTTGCCTTCTGGTACCCACATGATGGTCGCATAACGCGCGCGCGTAAGCAGCACGCGGTAGGTGTTCATCTGGTTGGAAAGCGCCTCTGGCTGCGAGACGCTCTCCCATCGCGTGCCGCGAAACCTGCGCACCCGCCACCGATTGTCACTGCTGCGGATGAGGTCTCCGCCCCAGGCCAGCCCGGTATAATCCAACTCGAGACCTTGGCATGAAAACTCAGTTGCTACGACCTCAAGCGCGTCGGATGCGCGCACATCATCGGGCCAAAAGTCGAGAAACCAACGCGCCACGGCGGATTTGTCCATATGCGGGAGTTCGACACCGAGACCATCAGCCCGAAGGCGCTTCGCGCCGCTGCTGGCGAGCAGCCCGGCACGCCTGTAGCCCTGCGCCATTGCTCGCAATGCCTCGCGCATGTCCCACAGGCTACGCGTCAGGAAAACAGGCCAATCCGGACCCCGGGCTAATCGCTGAGCTGTCGCGAGATCGTCACCCAGCACAGCGCTGACCCACTCGGCAACAGCGGGATTGCGGAGTGACCGCATAGGTTCACGCAAATGCAACGCGGCTTCACGTGTGCACGTCAGATCGGCAGGCAGGTTCTGTCGTATGTCTGAGGAACGGAAAGCCGCATCCGCCGCAAATATTTGCCAATCGGGGCGCTGCCTCAGCGCTTCGCCCCATTCCAGGAGTCCGCCTTCGCCGTCATGGATCTCCTGGCCGCCACCCACCAGGCAGATGATCGCACCCCACGGCGTTGTCCGGCGCATGGCGTCGAGGATGTGACCTGGCTCAGAATCCGTTAACTTGGTCTCACGGTTTCTTGTCTTTCGGATCGCCTGCTGTGCCGTCCAGGAACGTTGCGCTTCATCGACGACAATGACGTGTTCTGGCGGAGTCTCGGCAGTGGCTGCATAGTGATCGCGCCAATACGGCAAAGGTTGGATACGTTGCTCGATCGCCTGCGTGGCTGCCGCACGTGATCGACCCTGGTCAACTGCATCCCTGATCAGCGCCTCGCGAAACACATGGACCAATGTCGGATTGCCGGTCAGGAACACGGCAATGCTCTGCACGGATTCCTCGAATGCGACACGCAGGCCCACACGGGTCTTCCCCGCGCCGGGTATGCCGGTCACGAATAGGATTCCGTGTTCGCTCTTGCGTTGCAGCGCTGAGAGATGATCGACGAGCGCCCGTGCGGTGACCTCAAGGCTGCCACGGTCCGCAAGCGTGGCGTTGATCGCATCGACCGACTGCTTGGCAAACGCCATACGCGCGGCTTCAATGATTCCTGGTACCGGCTGGTATGGTTGGCCACTCCACCATGCCGCATCCAATGCAGGCTGGCGCGGCGGCAGGACTTGGTTGGTCCGGAACAACAACTGGCCAAGCAATTCCCGCGTCACACTACGGGCGGGGTGCACGCCGCTGGGCAGCGGCAGCGGCGGCGTTTCCAATGCGGCCGAGTGCCCTACCGCGATGGGCAAGATCGGGACGCCGCGACTGCCCGCATGAAAGTCATGCAGGTCCTCGGCATAGTCGGAAGCCTGTCGGCAGGCGGTGAGGCCAGCGGCGGCCCCGGCAGTCTTGAATTCGAGTACGAAGATTGCCCTATCAGTCAGCAACACGATGTCGGCGCGCCGCCCTAGTCGAACGAGCGGATACTCGAAAAAGACCCGCCATCCGCTCATCGAAGGATCGGAAAGCGCCTCCTGCAGAGTCCTTACACACTCCTCCCAAGCGGCAATGCTGACTGCGAAACCGGAGAAATTCCTCCGCTGCTGCATGGCCGCGAGATGGTTCGCGATCTGTTCGGGTGAGTTCGTCAGGAATGCAAATACGTCGCTCTCGAACCAAGCCCTCATCTGCGCCTCCAAGTGGCCAGCACCACGCTCACCAGCATCAACGCGAAGCCCAGCCCATGCACCATGCCGAAACTCTCGCCCAGCAACACCACCGCGACCACCGCCGCACTCGCCGGCAGGAAGGCGGTGAAGACGCCGGCAATGCCCGCCGGCACGCGCTTCAACCCCTGATACCACAGCAACAGGCAGATCACGCTGGCGGTGACGGAATGGAACACCAGCAATGCGGCGAGCGATGGATCGGCCAGCCGCGCCACCGCGCCCATTCCCGGTAGCGCGAAGGGCAGCAGCACCGCCGCGCTGAAGACCTGCATCCAGAAGCTGGCGGTGAAGACACCCGCGCGGCCGGCGATGCGCTTGGCCAGCAAAACATAGATCGCCTCGCCCAGCACGCCGCCGAAAACCAGCAGATTGCCCAATGCCGAACCCACGCCGCCATCGCCGCCCAGCCGCGCGAGGGTGATCGCGGCCATGCCCGCGCCGGCGAGGCCCGCGGCCAGCCATTGCGCGGCTGACAGCCTTTCGCGCAGCCACAAGAAGGAACCGAGGGCCACCACCGCCGGGATGGTCGCCAGCACCAGGCCGCCCTCCAGCGCGGTGGTCAGGCGCAGGCCGGCGAGCAGCCCGGCATTGTAGATCGCGGTGCCGAACACTGCCTGCCAGAACAGGTTGCGCAGCACCTCGCGCGGCAGGCGCGGCATGCCTTCCAACGCGCGTGCCAGCGGCCACAACAGGGCCGCGGCCAGCATGCAGCGCAGGCAGGCGATGACCGCGATAGGCAGCGCTTCGGATAGCACCTTGGCCACGCCAACATTGGCGCCGACCAGGATCATGGCGAGCGCCAGTTGCGCGTAGGCGAGCCTCATTCCTCGCGGAAGGGCGAGAGGGTCGCCAATTCATCCATCTGCGCACGAATGGCGGGGCGTTCCTGGTCCAGGAATTCCGCAACCGCCCGGCGCAGCCCGGCATGGCCGATCCAATGCGCGGAGTAGGTTTCGACCGGCAGATAGCCGCGTTGGATCTTGTGCTGGCCTTGCGCGCCTGCCTCCACGCGCGGGATGCCGTGGGCGATCGCGAAGTCGATGGCCTGATAGTAGCAGAGTTCGAAATGCAGGAAGGGGATGTCTTCGGCTGCACCCCAGTTGCGGCCGTGCAGCGCGTCTTCGCCCCAGAGGTTCAGCGCGGCGGCGATGGGTTGCGCGCCGCGCAGGGCCACCATCAGCACGACCCGATCGCCGAGCTTTTCGCCGAGCAAGGGCCAGAAGCCTTCGGTGAGGTATGCGCTGCCCCAGCGCTTGTCGACGGTGCTCTGGTAGAAGCCGTGGAAGATGCGCCACAGCGCCGGCGTGATATCGGGGCCGCGCAGCGCGCGGAATTCCAGGCCGGAGGCGGCGGCATCGCGCCGCTCGCGCCGCACGGTCTTGCGCTTACGCGAGGCCATGGCGCCCAGGAAATCCTCGAAGCCAGCATAGCCCTGGTTGGCCCAATGGAACTGCGTGCCGATGCGTTGCAGCCAGCCATCGGCGCCGAGCGCATCCCACTCCGCGCGCGTGCAGAAGGTGATGTGGGTGGAGGATGCGCCGATGCCCTCCTGCGCCTCGTGCAGCCCTTGCGCCAGCGCGCGCCGCGCGTGTTCGTCGCGCGCCAGCAACCGCGGGCCGGGCACGGGCGAGAAGGGTGCGGCCACTTGCAGCTTCGGGTAATACCGCCCACCCGCGCGCTCATAGGCATTGGCCCAACCATGGTCGAAGACGTATTCGCCATAGGAATTCGCCTTGGCGTAGCAGGGCGCGCAGGCTGCCAGGCCGCCCGCATCGTCGCGCAGCGCGGCATGCTGCGGGAACCAGCCGGTGCGGTTGCCGGTGCTGCCTGATACCTCCATGGCCGCGAGGAATTCGTGGCACACGAAAGGGTTCGCACCGGCGAGTGCGTTCCATTCGGCAGGCGCGATCTCCGCGATGTGCCGGTGCAGTGAAAGCGTGTAGCTGGGCGCGCCATCAGGCATGGGCGCGATCTGGGCCTTAACCGCGACGATAAAAGGGCGTGGCGCCCTGAACACGCAGCGCGTGGTCGGCGGCGAACAGGTCCGCATAGTGCAGCACATGCGCCTCGGGCGTGTCGCCATGGAAGGGCGCGTCGGTGGCATGCGTCGCCACGGTTTCGATGATGCGTTGGTCGAAGCCGAGGTCGCGCAGCAACATCGCCCCCACCACGCCATGCGGCATGCGGCGCGCGAGGTCCGATTTGCCATCGGGCGTGGAGAGCAAGGGCTTGTCCACATCGTGCAGGATGAGGATGGGGAGCATGATCTCGGGCTCGAGCGCGACGCCCCAATCGGCCACGGCGCGCGGCATCAACGCCTGGCCGGCGCGGGTGACTTCATTGACGTGTTTCGCCAGCGGATAGCCTGGTGCATTGGCGGAAAACGGAATGGCGTGCAGCTCATCCCAGACTGAACAGGCCCAGGTGGTGACCCAGGCGGTGACGATGCGATCGGCCGTCTCGGCGCTGACGGCATCCAGCCCGGCCAGCCAGTCGCGCACGGCGGCGCGCTGGTGGTTGGTGCCGCTGGTCAGGGTGAACATGTCACGCGAGGCCAAGCGGCCGTCGCGCCGCAAGGCGCGCCAGGATTGTCGCCGCAAGGCGCGCCAGGATTGTCGCCGCAAGGCGCGCCAGGATTGCAGTTGTGGGCGTGCGGCCGAGCGTCACGCGAGGCCAAGCGCCCACAACAGCACGCCCTTCTGCGCGTGCAGTCGGTTCTCCGCCTCGTCGAACACCACGCTTTGCGGGCCGTCCATCACCTCATCGGTGATTTCCTCACCGCGATGCGCGGGCAGGCAGTGCATCACGATCGCGTCCGGCGCGGCAGCCTTCAGCAGCCGCTGGTTCAGCTGATACGGCGCCAGCAGGTTGTGGCGCTTGCGCATGCTGGCCTTGTCGTCGCTCATGGAGACCCAGGTATCGGTCACGACACAGCGCGCGCCGCGCACTGCCTCGAAGGGGTCGTTCAGCAGTTGAACATCCGCGCCTTCGGCACGAGCGCGGGCTATGAGTTGCGCGGGCGGCGCAAGCTCCGGCGGGGTCGCCACGCGCAGCGTGAAGTTGAAGCGTGCGGCCGCCTGGATGAAGCTCTGCGCGACATTGTTGCCATCGCCTGTCCACGCGACCACCTGGCCGGCGATCGGGCCGCGATGTTCCTCGAAGGTCATCACATCGGCCATCAACTGGCAGGGATGCGAGACATCGGTCAGCGCATTGATCACCGGCACGGTCGCGTATTCCGCCAATTCGCGGATCTTCGCCACGCGGTCGGTGCGCAGGATGATCGCATCCACATAGCGGCTCAACACGCGTGCCGTATCGGCCGGGCTTTCGCCGCGGCCAAGCTGCGTGTCCTTGCCCGCCAGCGTCACCACCTCACCACCCAGTTGGCGGATGCCCACCTCGAAGGACACACGCGTGCGGGTGGATGGCTTCTCGAAGATCATCGCGACATGCCGGCCGGCCAGCGGCTTGCCGGGCAGTTCGCCACGCTTGGCCCGCACGCCGATATCCAGCATGCGACGCAGCGTGCCGCCATCGATATCCGACAGTTCCAGGAAGTGCCGGGGCGTGCCCGGCACCTCCGTCTTCAATGCGGCGCTCACTTCGCGGCGACCTTGGCGGTCGATGGCGTCAGCCTGCGCATGGTGCGGTCCAGCATTTCCAACGCCGCATCCACTTCCGCATCGCCGATGATCAGCGGCGGTGCGACGCGCAGCACATTCATGCCGGCGGCCACCGTCAGCAGGCCCTCGGCCACGGCGGCATTCTGCGCCTCACCATTCGTCACCTCCGGCACCAGCTTGATGCCGAGCAGCAGCCCCGCACCACGCACGCCTTCGATCACGCCCGGGTGGCGATGCGCCAGCGCCTCCAGCCCGAACCACAGCTTTCGCGCGACGCGGTCCACCTGGTCCAGGAAGCCATCGGCCAGCACCACATCCAGCACGGCATTGCCGGCCGCACAGGCCAGCGGATTGCCGCCATAGGTGGTGCCGTGCGTGCCAGGCTTCAGATGCTTGGCGACATGTTCCTTGGCCAGCACCGCACCCAGCGGGAAGCCGCCGCCGATGCCCTTGGCGGAGGACATCACATCAGGCTCGATACCCGCCCATTGATGCGCCCAAAGCTTGCCGGAACGGCCCATGCCGGTCTGCACTTCGTCGAGTGCCAGCAGCAGGCCGAACTCATCGCAGGCCATGCGCAATTCGCGCAGGAAGCGCAGATCGGCGGGTCGCACGCCGCCCTCGCCCTGCACGGGTTCGATCATGATGCCGCCCGTCTGCGGCCCGATCGCGGCGCGCACCGCGTTCATGTCGCCGAAGGGCACATGGTCGAAGCCATCCACCGGCGGGCCGAAGCCTTCGAGGTATTTGGCGTTGCCGGTGGCGGCGATCATGCCAAGCGTGCGGCCATGGAAGGCGCCTTCGAAGCAGATCAACCGGTAGCGTTCCGGATGCCCATTCTCGGCCTGATATTTCCGCACGGCCTTGACCATGCCCTCATTCGCCTCGGCGCCCGAATTGCAGAAGAAGACCGAGTCCGCGAAGGAATGCGCAACATGCCGCGCGGCCAGCGTTTCCGCCTGCGGCACGCGGTACAGGTTCGACACATGCATCACCCGCGCCGCTTGTTCGGCGATGGCCTTCACCAGATGCGGGTGGCCATGGCCGATGGACGAGGTGGCGATGCCGCTGCCGAAATCCAGAAATCGTCGGCCATCCGTGGTCCATACCCAGGCGCCTTCGCCCCGCTCAAAGGCGAGGTCTGCGCGGTTGTAATTGGGCATGAGGGCGGGGATCACGGCCGCATTCCTTTCCAAGCGTCACCCGCGCGGGGTGGCGGGATCGCTGCCTCGGGCGGGAAGCGCAGCAATGTGGCGGAAAACCTCCGGCGCGTCAAAGAATCGGGCACGCCCAAGATCAGCGAAGCAGCGCGGGCAGCAATGCATCCAGGCGCAACCGCCCCTCATCGGTCGCGACCAGCCGCGCGCCCTGCCGTTCCAGATAGCCCTCATCGATGCAGGCGGACAGCATCGCGGCGTCGATGATCTGCGCGAAGGGCAGACCGGCGCGCGCTTCGATGCGCGCAATGTCCACGCCTTCGGCCAGGCGCAGGCCCATCAGCATGGCTTCGCGCCCGCGGTCACGTGGGATCAGCACGGTTTCCTCCACCGTCGCATGGCCATCGCGTTCGACGCGCGCGGCCCATTCCTCGGGCGCGCGGTGGCGGCGCATGGCGTGCATAGCGCCATCCAGCAGCAGGCGCTGATGCGCCCCGGCGCCGAGGCCCAAATAGTCGCCATAGCGCCAATAGGCCAGGTTGTGTCGGCTTTCCGCGCCGGGCCTGGCGTAGTTCGAGACCTCGTAGGGTGCCAGGCCAAAGCGCGCGGCTTCCTCGGCGGTCGCGCAGTACATGCGCGCGGCGTCATCCTCATCGGGAAGCGCGAAAGCACCGCGGGCGTGTTCGGTGGCGAAGCGTGTGCCGGGTTCGATGGTCAGCTGGTAGAGCGAGAGATGATCGGCCGCCAAGGCCAGCGCCTCGCGCAGTTCGGCGCGCCATTCCGCTTCCGCCTGGCCGGGGCGCGCATAGATCAGGTCGAAGGACACGCGCGGGAAGATGTCGCGCGCCGCGCGCAGTGCGGCGACTGCCTGCGCGGCATCATGCCGGCGCCCGAGGAAACGCAACGCCGCCTCGCTGAGCGCCTGCACGCCCAGCGAGACGCGGTTCACGCCGGCATCGCGAAACCCCCGCAACTTGGCGGCTTCCACGCTGGTCGGGTTGGCTTCCAGGGTGATCTCGATCTCGGGCGCCGCATCGAAATGCGCGCGCGCATCGGTGATGATCGCGGCCACATCATCGGGGCGCATCAGTGATGGCGTGCCGCCGCCGAAGAAGATCGAGGCGAGCGGCCGGCGTCCGACGCGCGCCGCCTCATGCGCCAATTCGCGGCGCAATGCGGCGGTGAAGCGCGCATGGTCCACGCCGCCCTCGCGCACATGCGAATTGAAGTCGCAATACGGACATTTCGCCGCGCAGAACGGCCAGTGGATGTAGAGCGCGAGCGGTTCCATCAATCGGCGCGCGGATGCGCCCGCCTCCAGGTCTCCAGCAGCGCCGCCGCATCGACGGCCGTGTAGCGCTGCGTGGTGGACAGGCTGGCATGGCCCAGCAATTCCTGGATCACGCGCAGATCAGCGCCGCCACCCAGCAGATGCGTGGCGAAGGAATGGCGCAGCGCATGCGGGGTCGCGTGCTCAGGCAGGCCCGCCAAGCGCCGATAGTTGCGCAACGATTTCTGCGCGATCGCCGCATCCAGCCGCTTGCCGCGCGCACCCAGGAACAGCGGTGCATCGGGCGCGGCGCCGGGCCGATGCTCAAGCCATGCCGCCACCGCCTCGCGCACCGCGGGCAGCACGGGCACGATGCGCGTCTTGCCGCCCTTGCCGGTGATGCGCAGCGGTGCCTCGCCCCCGGGCAAGGGCGCGTCGGCAATGTTCAGCGCCAAGGCCTCGCCAATGCGCAAGCCACAGCCATAGAGCAGCGTGAACAGCGCCATGTCGCGCGCCGCCTGGAATTCGGGCCGTTCCGCCCCCGGCGTGTCATGCACCAGCCCCACTTCGGCGCCCAGCGCGCGGGCATGCTCCGCACTGACCGCGCGCGGCACCGGCCGCGGCAGGCGCGGCCCGCGCAGCGCGCCGAGCGCCAAGGGCTTGGTGGCCCCACGCTTGGCCAGGAAGCGCAACCAGCCACGCACCGCCGCCAATTGCCGCGCCCGTGTCGCAGCGCCGACACCATCAGCCGCGCGGGCCGAGAGAAACGCGCGCAGATCGGTGGGCTTCAAGGCGGCCAGCATCGCCGCATCCGCATCGCGGCCGTGATAGCGCGTCAGAAAGGCCAGGAAGTCACGAATGTCGCGCGCATAAGCTTCCAGCGTGCGCGGACTGGCGCGGCGTTCATCACGCAGCCAGGCCAGGTAATCCGCGGCATTCACCGCGCGAGCGCTGCGCCCACCGCGCGGCCGAGGAAGGCTACGCTCTCCACCGCGGTCGCCGGCAGCATGTCGGCATCGCGCGCACCGAGCGCGAGCAGCATGGGCTGGCCACCAGGTGCCGGCACGCGGGCCAGCGCATCGCGCCGGATCACTGGCGCTGCCTCCTTGTGCAGCGGCTCCACATGCATGGGTGCGGAGCGCACAACCGCATCGCGCCCCGGCGGCAGCAACTGCGACAAGGTGCCGGCTGCCAGCTTGACCACATGCTTGCGCTGCACCGTCTCGCAGCCGACATGGCAGGCATCCACGCCCAGAATCGCGGGCCATTCCTGTGCGACGCATTCCAACCCATCCGGCGCGCGAAGCAGCGCCAGCACCGCCACCGAAGCGCGCGTGGCGAAGCCTGGATTGGGCTGGCGGTTGTGCTGCTGCGCCTCGGCATCCACCTCGCGGATATGCATGCGGGCTGCAGCCAGCATCGCGGCCATGTGGTCGGCCATGCGTTCGCCGTGCACGCGCTGCGGTGGCTCGAGCGCCAAGTACAATTCCGGGCGCTCGGCCAGGAAATTCGGGTTCGAGAGCAGCCAGTTCTCGACATCCTCCGCGGCTATGGAAGGCCGCTTCAGCGTGGCTGTGCGAGGGCTTTTCATAGGATGGTCTGTCCTGTCTTGGCCCAATCGGCGAGGAAGGCATCCAAACCACGATCGGTCAGCGGATGCTTGAACATGGCGCGGATGGTCGCGGCCGGCATGGTGGCCACATGCGCCCCCAGTTTGGCGGCCTGCAGCACATGGACCGGGTGGCGCACCGACGCCACCAGAACCTCTGTCGCGAAGCTGTAATTGCGGTAGATTTGCACCGTGTCCGCGATCAGCTGCATCCCGTCCTGGCCGATATCATCAAGCCGGCCCACAAAGGGCGAGATGAAGGCAGCGCCGGCCTTGGCGGCGAGCAAGGCCTGGGTTGCGGAGAAGCAGAGCGTGACATTGACCTTGGTGCCATCATTGGCGAGTCAGCGGCACCTTCACGGCGACATTGGCCGCGATGCTGCGCAGGTATTGGCCCTCGCGCAGCATGGTCTCGAAATCGGTCGCGGTGACCTCGGCACTGACCGGGCCTGGGGTGATCGCGCAGATCTCGGCGATCACTTCCGCCATGCGGCGGCCGGATTTCGCGATCAGGCTCGGGTTCGTGGTGACCCCATCGATCAACCCCGTTTCCGCGAGCGCGCGGATCTCCGACACATCGGCCGTGTCCAGAAAAAACTTCATTCGTTTGCTTCGCTTCCTTCGTGATGCGCACATGGGTTCCAGCCCCCACATCTCGCACCATAGATTTTCATTGACACGCTAGCCCATGACCCCGGCAGTGGCCAAGTTAATTGACGTTGCGGAACCGTTGCGTGTCTCGGTTCTGCTACCATTGCCGTTGTCCAGCTTCTACGACTACGCGCTGCCGGAAGGCTTCGCGGCGCCTGCCGGCAGCTTCGTCGAAGTGCCGCTCGGCGACCGCCAGGCGATCGGCGTCGTTTGGGACCGCGAGCCCGACAGCAACCTGCATCCGGCAAGGCTGAAGGCTGTGCGCGCCGTGCTGCCCGCGCCGCCCATGCCGGCTGCATTGCGGCGCTTCATAGAATGGGTTGCGGCCTATACCCTCAGTCCCGCGGGTGCTGTGCTGCGCATGGCGATGAGCGCGCCGGCCGCCCTGGAAGCCCCCGCCCTTCGCGCCGGTTGGCGAGCCACCGGGCAGGCCAATGCAAGGCTGACACCCGAACGTGCGAAGGTGCTGGCGACCTTGGCCGATGGCGCTGCCCATGCCCCCGAAAATCTGGCCGCGAGTGCGGCGGTGCTGCGCGGCATGGCGCGCGCGGGCTTGATCGAGCCCGCAGCCCTGCCCTCCATACCGCGATTCCAGCGCCCTGATCCGGATCATCCCGGCCCCACCCTCTCGACGTCTCAGCAAACTGTCACGCAACAATTGCACGAAACCATCACCAACTGTCAATTTGCAGTGACACTTTTGTGTGGCGTCACCGGCAGCGGCGAGGTCTATCTGGACGCGGTGGCCGATTGCCTCCGTCAGGGGCGACAGGCGCTGGTCCTGCTGCCGGAAATCGCATTGTCTTCACAATGGCTGGATCGTTTCGCCGCGCGTTTCGGGACTGCGCCGGCGCTGTGGCACAGCGAATTGTCGCCAGCCACGCGGCGCGACACCTGGCGCGCGGTCGCACAAGGCGTGGCCCCGGTGCTGGTCGGCGCCCGCAGCGCACTGTTCCTGCCCTTCCCCGATCTCGGCCTGGTTGTGGTGGATGAGGAGCATGAGAGCGCCTTCAAACAGGAAGACGGCGTGGTCTATCACGCGCGCGACATGGCGGTGGTGCGCGCGCGCATGTCCAACGTGCCCTGCGTGCTGGTCAGCGCGACCCCAAGTCTCGAGACGCTGGCCAATGTCGAGGCCGGCCGCTACCGCGCGCTCGACCTGCCTACGCGCCATGGCGGTGCATCGCTTCCCGACGTGGCGCTGCTCGATCTGCGACGCAACCCGCCGGAACGCGGCCGCTTCCTGGCGCCGCCACTGATCACCGCGATTCGCGAAACATTGGCGCGCGGCGAGCAGGCGATGCTGTTCCTGAACCGCCGCGGCTACGCGCCGCTCACGCTCTGCCGTGGCTGCGGGCACCGGATGCAATGCCCCAACTGCACCGCCTGGCTGGTCGAACACCGCGCGCAACGCCGCCTGCAATGCCACCATTGTGGTCACGCCGAACCGACGCCGCCGAAATGCCCGCAATGCGGCGCCGAACACAGCCTGGTGCCCATCGGCCCCGGCGTGGAGCGCGTGCAGGAAGAGGCCGCGCTGCTCTTCCCTGAAGCGCGCCGCCTGGTGATGGCCAGCGACACCATCCCCGGCCCCGCCGCCGCCGCCGAGGCCGCGCGCCGCATCGAGGAACGCGAGGTGGATCTGGTCATCGGCACGCAGATCGTGGCCAAGGGCTGGCACTTCCCGGGCCTGACCCTGGTGGGCGTGGTGGATGCCGATATCGGGCTGTCGGGCGGCGATCTGCGCGCCTCGGAGCGCACGGTGCAATTGCTGCACCAGGTCGCAGGCCGCGCCGGGCGCGCAGAGGCACCCGGGCGCGTGCTGTTGCAGACCTGGTCGCCGGAACACCCGGTCATGCAGGCGCTGGCGGCGAACGACCTGGATGGCTTCGTCGCCGCCGAGAAGGCCTCACGCGCGCCGGATCACTGGCCACCCTATGGCCGGCTCGCAGCCCTCATCATCAGCAGCGAGGACGCGGTGGCCGCCGCGCGGGCCGCACGTGACCTGGGTCTGCGCGCGCCCGATGTGGCAGGTGTGACGGTGCTGGGCCCGGCGCCCGCACCCATGTCGATGCTGCGCGGCCGCCACCGGCACCGCCTGCTGTTGAAGGCCGAGCGGGGCATCGCGGTGCAGCCTTTGCTGCGCGAATGGTTGGCGCGCGTTTCGCTGCCAAATGATGTGCGTGTGCAGGTCGATATCGACCCGGTCAGTTTCCTCTAGCAGGCTGCTAGTCGTGCCTCAGCGCTGTGATCGGATCCAGGTGCGCCGCCTTGCGCGCCGGGTAGTAGCCGAAGAACAGCCCGGTCAGCGCCGAGGTCGCCACCGCGAGCAGGATCGCATCGGGCGGAATCACCGTGGGCCAGCCAGCCACATGCGCAATGCCATAGGACATGCCGATGCCGGCCAGAATGCCGGCTATGCCGCCGAACAGCGCCAGCAGCACCGCCTCGAGCAGGAATTGCCGCAGAATGTCGCGCCGGCGCGCACCGATCGCCAGCCGCAGCCCGATCTCACGCGTGCGCTCGGTCACGCTCACCAGCATGATGTTCATCACCCCGATGCCGCCCACCAGCAGCGAGATCGCGGCCGCGCCCGCCAGCAGCATGGACATGGTGCGCGCAGCGCCGTCCATGGTGGTCGCCACATCGGTCAGGTTGCGGATGGAGACGCTGTCCGGCTCATTCGCCGCAACCCGGTGGCGCTGGCGGAAGAACTGGCGCAGTTGTTCCTCGACATCGCGCATGCTCTCGCCTTCGTGCACCTTGACGCTGATGGTTGCCACCGCCCGCGCGAAGGCGCGCGGCGCGCCCATCACCGAACGCCGCGCCGTCCAGAAGGGCATGACGATGGTGTCGTCCTGGTCCTGGCCCATCGGGTTCTGGCCCTTGCGCGCCATCACGCCGATGACCTCGAAGGGCGTGGCACGGATGCGGATTTCGCGGCCCACCGGGTTCTCGTCGCCGAACAGATTCTCGGCGACGGTGGCGCCGATCACCACCACCTTGCGGCCGGATGTCGCTTCCTCGGGCGTGAAGAAGCGCCCCTCGGCGATGGACCATTCATGGATGGCGAACCAGTCCGCATCGGTGCCGGTCACGGTGGTCGACCAGTTCTGGTTGCCATAGACGGTCTGCTGCTGCTGGCGCGTGACACCGGCTGCCATGGACACGGCGGGGATTTCGCGCGGGATGGCCTGCGCATCGTCCCAACTCATGTTCGGCCGCTGCCCGGCGCCGAGTGACACGCCGCCCATGCGCACATTGCCGCCCCAGACCAGCAGCAGATTGGCGCCCAGCGACTGGATCGAGGACAGCACGCGCTCGCGCGCCCCCGCACCGACCGACACCGTCGCGATCACCGCCGCGATGCCGATGAAAATGCCAAGCGAGGTCAGCGCCGCGCGCAGCTTGTTGGCGGCAAGCGAGGCGAGTGCGGCGCGAAACGCCTCGAACAGATCCATGCCGCCCTTGCCCGGCGGCAGCGGCGGCAACGGCGCCTGCACCTCGCGGATGGGGGTGATGACATTCACAGCAGCAGTTCCGCCGCTTCGATCGGCTGCTGGCGCGCATCCTCGATCAGCCTGCCATCACGGAAGCGCAGCACGCGCGAGGCAAAGGCCGCCACTTCCGGATCATGCGTGACGATCATCACCGCTGTGCCGGCGCGGTGCAGGGCCTGGAACAGCGCCATTATC
>JAPLOK010000503.1 GCA_026400775.1 Alphaproteobacteria bacterium
GAGGTGGTCATAGATGACGCGGTTACCATAGGCTTTGCGCACGCCGCGCAGCGTGGCGACGTCATCGCCGGAGCGTGGGGCGGGTTGGAATTCGAAGGCCAGGGATTGGCGGCGGCGCGGGGGTTCGACGCGTTCGATCTTGTCCAGTTTCTTCACACGGCTCTGCACCTGGCTGGCGTGCGAGGCCCGGGCCTTGAAGCGTTCGATGAACTTGATTTCCTTGGCCAGCATGGCTTGCTGGCGTTCGAATTGCGCCTGTTGCTGGCGTTCATTCATCGCGCGCTGGGCTTCGTAGAAGGCGTAGTCACCGGCATAGGTGGTGAGGTTGCCGCCGTCGATTTCGATGACGCGGTCGATGATGCGGTTCATGAATTCGCGGTCGTGCGAGGTCATGAGCAGCGCGCCGTCGTAGCCCTTCAGGAACTGCTCCAGCCAGATCAGGCTTTCGAGGTCGAGGTGGTTGGAGGGTTCGTCCAGCAGCATGACATCGGGGCGCATCAGCAGGATGCGGGCGAGTGCCACGCGCATTTTCCAGCCGCCGGAGAGCTTGCCGACATCGCCCTCCATCATCTCCTGGCTGAAGGAGAGGCCGGCCAGCACTTCGCGCGCGCGGGTCTCTAGTTCGTAGCCGCCCAGATCCTCGAAGCGTGCCTGCACCTCACCGAAGCGCATGATGATGTCGTCCAGCGCATCGGCTTGCGCGGGGTCGGCCATGGCGGCTTCCAGCTGCGCCAACTCGGCCGCCACTTCGCTGACCGCGCCCGCGCCCTCCATCACCTGTTCGACGGCGCTGCGGCCGGACATCTCGCCCACATCCTGGCTGAAGAAGCCGATGGTCACGCCGCGATCGACCATCACCAGGCCCTCATCGGGCTCCTCCGCGCCGGTGATCATGCGGAACAGGGTGGATTTGCCCGCGCCATTGGGGCCGACCAGCCCCGCCTTCTCGCCGCGTTGCAGGGCGGCGGAGGCTTCAATGAACAGCAATTGGCGGCCGTTCTGCTTGCTGATGTTGTCGAGGCGTATCATCGGGGTTCCGGGGTGATGGCCTGCGGCTTATGGCATGGCCCGCGCCGGCCGCCACCGTGTCGCCACATGGGCTTCGCAAAACACGCGCTTTCGGCGTATGGGATGGCCGATACCCACTGGACCAAGGGATCGTGAGCGTGGACAGCCTGCCGGACATCACCGCATCGCCGATGTTGCGCGGAACCGCGCGCGTGAGTGGCATGGCGCTGGATGCCGCGGTCGGCCGCGCGCGTGACGCCTTGCTGGCCCGCCAGCAGGGTGACGGGCACTGGGTGTTCGAACTCGAGGCCGACGGCACCATCCCGGCCGAATATGTCATGCTCTGCCGCTTCTTCGGCCGCGTGCAGCCCGATCGGGAGGCGCGCATCGGCAGTTATCTGCGCCGTGTGCAGCAGCAGGAAACCGAAAATTGCGGCGGCGGCTGGCCATTATTCCATGGCGGGCCGCTGGATATTTCCTGCTCGGTGAAGGCCTATTTCGCGCTGCGCCTGATCGGCGATGCCGCCGATGCGCCGCACATGGTGGCAGCGCGCGAGGCCATTCTGGCGGCCGGTGGCGCCGCGAATTCCAACGTCTTCACCCGCTGCACCCTGGCGCTGTTCGGCCAGGTGCCCTGGCACGCCGTGCCGGTGATGCCGCCCGAATTGATGCTGCTGCCCAAGTGGTTCCCCTTCCATGTCGGCAAGGTCAGCTATTGGGCGCGTACCGTGCTGATCCCGCTGACGGTGGTGATGGCCCGCAGGCCCGCGCCGCTGGCGCCAATCAGCGTCGATATCCGTGAGCTGTTCACCACCCCGCCCGACGAGGTGAAGGAATGGCCCGGCGGTGCGCATCAGCAGGAACCCTGGATCAGCCTGTTCCGCGCGGTGGACTGGGCCTTGCAGCGCGCCCAGAAGATCTTTCCGCGCACCCACCGCATCCGCGCCGAGGCCGCTTGCGAGCGCTTTGTCACCGAACGCCTGAACGGTGATGATGGGCTGGGCGCCATTTATCCCGCCATGGCCAATGCGGTCTGGATGTACCATTGCCTGGGTGTGCCCCACGATGATCCGCGCATGGTCACGGCCTGGGCCGCGGTCGAGAAACTCGTCACCGATCGCGATGATGGCGAGACCTATGTGCAGCCCTGTTTCTCGCCGGTCTGGGACACGGCGCTGGTCGCGCATGCGCTGCTGGAAGCCGGCGGCGAGCAGGCGGTCAGCGCGGTGGAGCGCGGCCTGGACTGGCTGCTGACCTGCGAAATCACGGATGTGAAGGGCGATTGGGCCTGGCAGCGCCCGGGCCTTGCACCTGGCGGCTGGGCCTTCCAATACGCCAACCCGCACTACCCCGATGTCGATGACACCGCCGTCGTGGTGCTGGCCATGGATCGCTGGCGGCAAATGTCGCCCGAGGCGCGGCCGGATATCGACGCCGCGATCCAGCGCGCGGCGGTCTGGACCGCAGGCATGCAGTCCAAGGGTGGTGGGTGGGGGGCATTTGATGCCGACAACACCTACCACTACCTGAACAATATCCCTTTCGCGGATCATGGCGCGCTGCTGGACCCGCCGACGGTGGACGTGACCGGCCGCTGCCTTGGCATGCTGTCACAGTTGGGCCAGGCGGATGGCAAGCCGGCGCGCAACGCGGTGGCCTATATCCTGGCCGCGCAAGAGGCCGATGGCGCCTGGTATGGCCGCTGGGGCGTCAACTATATCTACGGCACATGGTCGGCGCTCTGCGCGTTGAACGCCGCGGGCCTACCGCATGACCACCCGTCGATGCGCCGCGCCGTCGCCTGGATCGAAACGCGCCAGAACCGCGATGGCGGCTGGGGCGAGGATGGCGACACCTATCCGGAGCGTGGCGGCACTGCGCCAGACGTTTTATCGCGCCCCGGGCGTTCGACGGCGAGCCAAACCGCCTGGGCCATGCTGGCGCTGATGGCGGCGGGCGAGCTGGAAAGCCCGGCCCTGCTGCGCGGCGCCGCCTGGCTGATGGAGCAGCAGGACGGCAACGGTGAATGGACCGAGCCCGACTATACGGGCACGGGTTTTCCGCGCGTCTTCTACCTGCGCTATCACGGCTATCGGCAGATCTTCCCGACCTGGGCGCTGGCGCGGCTGCGCAACCTGCGGGCCAGCAATACGCGGCGGTTGGCGCACGGGTTGTAGCCTCTCAGGCCCAGTGCCGCGGCCTGTCCGCCTGCATCAGCCGCATCAGCATGCCCTCCCGCAGGCCACGATCAGCGACTGTCAGCACAGGCACCGGCCAGACCTCGCGGATCGCGGCATAGACGGCGCAGCCGGGCAGCACGAAATCGGCTCGCTCCGGCCCGATGCAGGGGTGCGCGGCCAGCCCCTCGCGGCCCATGGAGAAGAGTTTTTCCAGCGCCGCATCGGCCTCCAGCGCATCGAGGCACACGCCATCCACCCATTGGCGGCGGTAGCGCGGCAGGTCCAGCACGGTGCCGGCCAGTGTCGTGACGGTGCCGGAGGTGCCGATCAGCCGCACGCCCTGCTCTGCGCCACCGTGGCGGATTTCATGGCTGATGCAATGCACAGCGTCGAAGGCGCGCAGCTTCTCGGCCACTTCGTCGCGCACGGCGTTGAAGCCCGCGCGGGTGAAGCAGGAATCACCCGGCCTTTCGGACAATGTCACGACGCCCACGGGAATCGAGATGGTACCGGCCAATTGCGGCTCTCGCCCTCGCCCAGCGGCGCGCATCCAGGCAATTTCGGTCGAGCCGCCGCCGATATCGAACAGGATCGCCCGCCTGTCGCCCGCACGCAGCAAGGGCGCGCAGGAGGCCATGGCGAGCTGCGCTTCCTCGCGCGCATTGATGATACGCGGTGCAATGCCGGTCTGCGCATGCACGCGGGCCAGGAATTCGCGGCCATTGGCGGCGCGGCGACAGGCCTCGGTGGCCACGGCCGCGAACCCCCGCAAGGGGCGGCGCGTCAGCTTGTCGGCGCAGGCGGTCAGCGCCTCGACCGCGCGGTCCATCGCGGCATCGGACAGCCGGCCGGTGGCCGACAGCCCCTCACCCAGGCGCACGATTCGGCTGAAACTGTCGACCACGCGAAACCCGCCAGGCGCCGGGGTGCCTACCAGGAGCCGGCAATTATTCGTGCCCAGATCCAGCGCGGCATAGAAATGCGCGCGCGCGGCCGCGGCAGCAGGGCGCCTGTCGGGTCCGGTCTGCAGCACGCCTTCTGGCATAAGGGCTTGTCCAATGCGGGCGGGATTGCCCAATTCGCATGATCCGCCGCGCGGTGCTACCGGGGCAAGGAGAATCTCCGCCGCCAGGCGGGTTGGAATTCCGCGCGGGCTGCGCTATAGCGCCGCCTCCCTGTTGGGGGATAGTTTAGCGGTAGAACTCCCGGCTCTGACCCGGGCAGCCTTGGTTCGAATCCAGGTCCCC
>JAPLOK010000114.1 GCA_026400775.1 Alphaproteobacteria bacterium
CGCGCCCCGCCGCCGCCGTCCGCCGCATGCCCGCGCTTTGGCCGCGCCGGGCGATGATGATTGCGGTGTGGCTGACCGGCTCCGTGCTGCTGGCCGCCACCATCATCTGGGCGCTCGGCCGCTCCGGCCCCCGCGAAGTGCCGGTGATCGAGGCCGATAGCCGCCCCTTCCGTGTCCGCCCTGAAGGCATCACGCCCACCCCGCCGCCGCCCGCCGCGACCGGCACCGCCGCGCGCCCAGCCGAGACGCGCCTCGCCCCCACCGCCGAAACGCCGCGCCCGGATATGCTGCGCCAGCCGCCAGCCCCGGCGCCTGCCGCCGCGACACCCCCGGCCGCGGCAGCGGCCCAGCCGCGCCAGGGAACGGCCCCGGCGCCCGCCACGCCGGCGCCTGCCACCACGGCGGCGCCTGCCAACACACCGGGTCAGCCGCGCACCGCCAATGCGCCTGCCACGCCGCCCGCCGCCACGCCGCCCGCCGCCACGCGCCCCGCCGGCCGCGCCCAGGTGCAGCTTGCAGCCGTCGGCTCCGAGGAAGCGGCGCGCGCCGAATGGGACCGCCTGCGCCGCCGCCACCCGGAGCTCGCCAGCCTGACGCCGCGCTTCCAGCGCGTGGAGCGCGAAGGACAGTCGCCGGTCTGGCGCGTGCGCGCCAGCGGCGTCGCGGATGCCGAGGCCGCGCGCAGCCTCTGTGCTGCCATCCGCCAGCGCGGCGGCGGCTGCAACCCGGCCTGATGCCATGACCGCAGCCCGGCGCGCCGCCATCATCGGTCTCTCCGGCACCCGATTGACCGCTGATGAAGCGACGCTGCTGCGCGTGGCGCAACCGCTCGGCGTCATTCTGTTTGCCCGCAACATCGACCGCCCGGCGCAGCTGCGCGCACTCACGCAATCGGTACGCGAGATATTGGGCGAGGCGACGCCCATCCTGATCGACCAGGAAGGCGGCCGCGTGGCCCGGCTGCGCCCGCCCGACTGGCCTGCCTTTCCCCCCGCCGCCGCCTTTGAGGGGCGCGATGCCGCGGCCGTGCATGCCAATGCCGCGCTGATCGGCATGGAATGCAGCGCGCTTGGCCTGGATGTGGTCTGCGCCCCCTGCCTCGATCTGCGTCTGCCCCAAGCCCATGACGTGATCGGCGACCGCGCCTTCTCGGCTGATGCGCGGGAGGTGGCGCGGCTCGGTGCCGCCATGCTGCGCGGCCTGCAGCAGGCAGGCTGCATCCCGGTCATCAAGCATATCCCCGGCCATGGCCGCGCGATGGCCGACAGCCATCTGGAACTGCCGCGCGTGACCGCCACGCGCGAAGAACTGGCGCTGGACTGCCTGCCCTTTGGCGCCATGGCCGGGCAGGGCGCCTGGGCGATGACCGCGCATATCCTCTATGACGCGCTGGATGCGGCGCTGCCGGCCACCCTCTCGCGCGCGGTGATCGAGCGCGTGATCCGCGGCGCGATCGGCTTCGATGGCTTCCTGGTCAGCGACGATATCGCGATGAAGGCGCTGACCGGCGCGCCTGGCGACCTGGCGCGCGCCGCCATCGCCGCCGGCTGCGATGGCGTGCTGCATTGCACCGGCGTGCTGCACCAATCCGCCGCCGTGCTGGACGCCACCCCCTTCCTGTCCGACCAGGGCTGGGCGCGGCTGGAAACCTCGCGCATCGCCATGCAGGCCGCCCGTGCCATGCTCGACCCCTCGGCCCTGATCGCCGCCCGCGACCAGGCTTTGGCGGACGTCGCCTGAGATGCCCGAATGGCTGCCGCAGGTGCTGGCCGTGGTGGCGGCCACCCTCATCGCCGTGACCTTCCATGAGGCCGCGCATGGCTACGCGGCCGAGGCGCTGGGCGACCCCACCGCGCGTGAGCGTGGCCGCGTCACGCTGAACCCTTTGCGCCATGTGGACCCGATCGGCACGCTGCTGATCCCGGCCATTCTGCTGGTCACGCAATTGCTCACCATCGGCCGCGTCGAGGCTATGTTCGGCTGGGCCAAGCCGGTACCGGTGGACTTCATGCGCCTGCGCAACCCCCGCTGGGGGATGCTGTGGGTCGCGGCCGCCGGGCCTGCCATGAACCTGCTGCTGGCCTTCATCGCGGCGCTTGCGGCGCATGGCGCGGATTGGCTGTCGGGCGACTCGGCGGCGATGGTCTATCGCTCCCTCGCGCTTTTCATGGTGGTGAACCTGGTGCTGGCCGTCTTCAACATGCTGCCGATCCCGCCCTTGGATGGCGGCCGCATCCTGACGGCGCTGCTGCCCTATCGGCTGGCCATGCCGTTTGCGCGGCTGGAGCCGGCGGGCCTGTTCATCGTGCTGGGGCTGTTGTTCGCCCTGCCCGCCGTGGTGCCGGGCTTCCGGCCGACGGATTGGGGCATGGCCAATCTCGTGGTGCCCTTGTTCAGCCTGGTTCTGCGCGCGGCGGGGCATCCGGTATGAGGGCGCAGACGCCGCAGGCGGCGAGCAACGAGGGCGTGAATCGGCCGCCTGAGGCGCTCAATCTCTCGCTCGACGGCTTCGAAGGCCCGCTCGACCTGCTGCTGGACCTGGCGCGCGCGCAGAAGATGGATATCCGCACCATCTCCATCGTGGCGCTGGTGGACCAGTATGTCGCGGTGCTGGACAGCGCGCGCCGCGTGCGGCTGGAATTGGCCGCAGACTGGCTGGTCATGGCCGCCTGGCTCACCTGGCTGAAATCCCGCTTGCTGCTGCCCGAGGAGGTCGAGCCGGAAGAGGATGCCGAATCCCTTGCAGAGCGCCTGACCGAACGCCTGGCGGAGCTGGATGCCATGCGCCGCGCTGCCTTCTGGCTCTCGGGCCAGGTGCAGCTGGGGCGCGACACCTTCCCCCGCGGCGCTCCTGAAAACCTGCGCGAGGTGGACCGCTCCGGCATCTCGGCCGACCTGCCATCGCTGCTGCGCGCCTATGCCGCCGCCCGCCGCCGCGCCACCACCGCGCGCCCCTATCAGCCCAAGCCCCGCCGCCTGTTCAGCGTGGCCGAGGCGCTGCTTCGGCTGCGTGCGCTGCTAGGCAATGCCCCGGGCTGGACCGTGCTGCAGGCCTATCTGCCGCCGGGCCTCGGCACGCCGCTGGAACGCCGCGCCGCACTCGCTTCCGGCCTGATCGCCACCCTGGAAGAAGCCCGCGGCGGCGGCCTGGAACTGCGCCAGGACCAGGCTTTCGGCCCGTTGATGATCCGCATCGCCAAGCAGGAGCCCGCGCATGCCGCTTGATGTCGAACCCGCCTTGCTGAACCCGCAGCCCGACGAGACGGCGTTGTTCGAGCTTTCGCTGCGCATCGCCGAAGCCATGATCTTCGCCAGTGACAAGCCGGTGCGGCCCGAGCGCCTGCAACTGGCCCTGCCCGCCGGCGCGGATGCCATGGCGGTGCTGACCGCCTTGCAGGCGCGTTGCGCCGGCCGGCCGGTGGAGCTGGTGGAAGTGGCGGGCGGCTTCGCCTTCCGCACCGCGCTCGACCTCGCGCCCGCCATCACCCGGGTGGTGGAAATCCCGCGCCGGCTTCCCCGTGTTGCCATGGAGACGCTGGCCATCATCGCCTATCACCAGCCGGTAACGCGCCCGGAGATCGAGGAGATTCGCGGCGCCACGCTGTCGCAGACCACGATCGACGCGCTGCTGGAGATGGGCCTGGTCACCACGCGCGGGCGCAAGGAAGTGCCGGGCCGTCCCGCGCTCTGGGCCACCACGCCGCGCTTCCTGGAACAGTTCGGCCTGCGTGGCCTGCATGACCTGCCGCGCCGCGAGGAACTGGTCAGCGCGGATGTGGCCGCGCTGCCGCTGGAGCAGCGGGCGGCTACGCCGCTGCCAGATCCAGCTCTGGCAGCAGCCGACTGACCACCGCGCGCTGGGCGACGTCCAGCGCCTCGAAGGCGATGCCAGCGCCGGCCTCGTCATGCCGGATGATGCGGCAGGGCAGGGCGGGCCCAGAGCCCAGGCGCAGCTTCGCCTCGCGCAGATGCTCCGGCACCGCGCCCACGAACATCACGCCGGAATGGCTGATGTCCCGCAGCCAGCCATCGGCCTGGCCGCCGGCCCATTCCAGGCGGGCGCGGCATTCCCCATCACTTTTGCGCAGGCGCGTCTCGCTGCGGCGGTCGATTTCCTTGATGCGGCCGCGGATCACCTCGCCCAGCTGCATGCGCAGGCCGTGCATGGCGCTGTTCACCTCATCGGCGTGCTGACCCAGGGTGGTGGCGCGGCTGCCGCCGCTCTGGGCATCGCGCGCGATGCGGTCCACGCATCCCGCGACATCGACGGTATTGCCGGCAGCCGCCTGCACCATGCGCGCGATCTCCCGCGCGGCAGCGGATTGCTCCTCGATGGCGGCGCCGACGGCTTGCGCCACCTCATCGATCTGCGCCACGGCTGCGGCGATGCCATGGACCATCGCAGTGGCTTCCCGCGCGGTGCTGCCCATGGCGCTGATGCGCTGGTCGATATCCTCGGTGCTGCGGGCGGTCTGGCTGGCCAGGTTCTTCACCTCGGTCGCGACCACGGCGAAGCCCTTGCCGGCATCGCCGGCGCGCGCGGCCTCGATCGTGGCGTTGAGCGCGAGCAGGTTGGTGCGCGCGGCGATGTCGGCGATCAGGCGCGAGACCTCGCCCACCTGGTTCATGCTGGTATCGAGCTGCTGGAACACCTCGCGCGTGCGCGCGGTCAACTGCACGGCGTCGCGCGTGGCATGCGCGGCGCGGGCCATCTGCTGCGCGGCCTCGGCCGCGGCCTGGGCCAG
>JAPLOK010000156.1 GCA_026400775.1 Alphaproteobacteria bacterium
CCTGCGCGCCGCCGCCGGTGACGCGGAAGGGCACGCGCTGGCGTTCCAGCGCGGCGACGACGGCGCCGGCATCACGCGGGTCCAGGTCGCCGTAGAGCAGGCCCATGGGCGGCGAGCCCGCGCGCATCGCCAGCAGGCCGAGGCCCAGCAGCATCGCCGCCGCCAGGCCGCCCAACGCCATCAGCCGCACACGGCCCAGCGCCAGAAAGTTATCGAGCAAGGGCCTCATGCGGAGCAGCCGGACGGTGTCGCCGCGAGCGGGTCACGCTTGATCGCATCATGCGAAGGGAGTTTTCTGCCGGGCATGTCGGCAGGATGTGCCGGGCACCCTTTCCCGCAGGTAAACGCTTGGAAGAATTATGGTTCCATGCCGCGCAAACGATCCAGGCCCAGCGATAGGTTGCCGAAGCGCAGCGCCACGCCACTGCCGCTGCGTTCCGCACCCGTGGCGCGCGCCAGCACCGAGGCCTGCACCGCCGCGGCCCCGCCCAGCGCGTCGCGGCCTTCCAGGGTGAAGGCATAGGCGCCGTCAGGCATCGCGCGGCCGGCGGCGTCGCGCCCGTCCCAGCGCCAGGTTGTGGGCTGCTGGCCCAACGGCAGCGATGCCTCGCGCACCACGCGCCCGGCGGCATCGGTGATGCGCAGCACGCCGCTGCGCGCTTCGCCCGCGGCCGGCAGGCGCAGCGCGGCCTCACCCGACTGCAGCACCAGGCGGTCGCTTTGCACCTCCATACGCCGGCCGATCAGCCCGGCGGCTGAGGTCAATTGCGCGCCCTGCTGCAGGCCAAGCAAATCCTGCAGCTGCCGGTTCATCTGGATCTGCTGCTCGACGCCGGTGAAGCTGACCAGCTGCTCCGTCATCTGGTTCACATCCATGGCGTTGGTCGGGTCCTGGTTGCGCAGCTGCACGGTCAGCAAGGTCAGGAAGGTGTCGAAATCCGCGGCCATGCCAGTGCCGTTGCCGCGCGTGCGGGTGTTCTGCACACCGCCCGAGCCGGTGGTGCCGGAAGCGGCTTGCGTGGTGGTCGTGCTCATCGTGATCTCCTGTCAGATGGACATGTCAAGTAGACTGCGCGGCAGGTTCTCGGCGCGCAGCGTGATGGGTTCGGGGCCGCCCTGCTGCTGGCGGCGTTGCTGGCCGTCCTGGCGGCCCTCGCGCTGCGCATCGCCACCGGCGAGTTCGATGCTGATCGCTTCATTGGCCAGCGGCACGCCGGACAGCGCCAGGCCCTGTTGCAGGTCGCGCTGATCACGCGCGAGCAGCGCCACCGTTTCGGCACGTTCGGCGGTGATGCGCAGCTTCGTCTCGCCATCCGCGCCGCGCGCCAGGCGCACTTCGACGCGGCCGAGCTCCTGCGGCTCCAGCGTGATGGAGAAGGCCGGCTGGCTGCCGGGCGAGACTAGCAGCGCCACGGTGACGGGCAACAATTGGCGCGTGGGAGGTGGCGGCGGGCTGCGGGTGGTGTTGGCTTGCGGCGGGGGCACGACCTCGGCGACGGGCGCTGCCTGCGGTTGCGGATCGGGCGCGCGGGGCGGCGTGGATTCGGGCGCACGTGCTTCCATGCCGCGATGCTCGGGGGCGCGGGATTCGGGCGCTGCTGGCAGGCGTTCGGCGGCGGCTTCCGGGGCGGGCGGCGCTGCCTGCGGCACGGGTGCGATGGCCTGTTCGGCAGGCGTCGGGCGTTCGGCGAGGCGCTGCGGTTCCGGGGGCGGCGAGCGCTGGGCGGCGCTGGCCGCCGCATCCGGTGCGGCCGCGCCATGTGCCCCGGCTTCGGCATGC
>JAPLOK010000437.1 GCA_026400775.1 Alphaproteobacteria bacterium
ACACCGGCATCTACCCCTGGGATTACCTGCGCAGGCTGGGCGTTGAACAGGAGCAGCGCTGGGCGGAATATGAACAGGCCCTGGCCGCGCGCGGGCTGAGCCGCGAGCCGGTCAGGCGGCCGCAAAGCTCTCCACGAGGCCCGTGAACATCGGCAGGCCGTCGGTCCCGCCAACGAGCGGGTCCACGCAATTCTCTGGATGCGGCATCAGGCCCATCACGCGGCGATTGGCGCTGCAAACGCCCGCTATGGCGCGCGCGCTGCCATTGAGGTTGGCGCCGACATAACGCAGCACGACGCGGCCTTCGGCTTCCAGCATGTCCAGCGTCGGCTCATCGGCGAAGTAATTGCCATCGCCATGCGCCATGGTGGCGCGGAATTCAGCGCCCTGGCCGAAGCCGCGCGTATAGGGCGTGTCAGTGCGCTCGACACGCAGCGTGCAATCCTGTGCGAGAAACCGCAGGGCCGCGTTCTTCAGCAATGCACCCGGCAGCAACCCGGCCTCGGTCAGGATCTGGAAGCCGTTGCACACGCCCAGCACATGCCCGCCGCGCGAAGCGAAATCGCGCACCGCCGCCATGATCGGGGCGCGCGCGGCCATCGCCCCGCTGCGCAGATAGTCGCCATGCGAGAAGCCGCCCGGCAGCACCACCAGGTCGAGCCCCGCCGGCAGCGATGGATCCTTGTGCCAGAGCATGGCAGGGCGGCGGCCCGAGGCGCGTTCAAGGGCGATCGCCATGTCGCGCTCACGGTTGGTGCCGGGGAAGGTGATGATGGCGGCGTGCATGTCTCAGTCCTGCGGTTGCGCGCGGTTGGGCAGCAGATGGCGGAACAGGGCCTGGCGCTCTCGCACCTCTTCCATCGTGGGTTTTTCGGTCAGCGCCGCGTCACGCGCCGGCGCGCTGAGGGCGACCAGCGCCAGGAACAGCACCGGGGCTGCCAGCATGCAGGCCGGGAAGATGGTGGAGAGCGGGATGTCGCGCAGCCAGGCGGGCGGCGACAGCCAGATGGTCAACCAGGTCATCGGCAAGGCGGCAATGGCCATGGCCGCCAGCATCGCGGCCAGGACCAAGGCCGGGATGACGGGAAAAAACAGCAACAATCCCGCGCTGACGCCCATTCTGCACTTCTCGCATTATTGCAGCCAGACCCGCAACCATTGCGTGCCGCCCAACACCACGAGCGTGAAGATGGCCGCGATGGCGGCCGCCGTCACCCAGCGATTGGCGCGGCGCTTCTGCCTGGCAACCCAGCCGACCTTGGCCGCCGCGACATCATTACGCCGCGTCTCGCGCCAGCCGAGCGCCATCGCGGCCAGCACGGTCAGCACGATCATCATCAGCATGGACGCCTTCATCCCCATGGGATGAACAGCCAGGCGATCGGGTTGCGCCAGCCCTCGATGGGCAGGGAGATGAACCAGAACAGCCCGCCCAGGAACGCCTTGGAGAGCAGGAAGAAGGCTTCGGCGGTGGCATGGCGGCCTTCGAAGCCCGCGCCGAACAGCAGGAAGGCCGCGGCCGAAGTGGTGCGCAACGCGCAGAGGCTCAACGACACCGCGACGAAGACGCGCAAACTGGCCGGCATGCGCGCGGCATCCGCGGTCATGGGATGTCGACCGTGAAGCTCTCGATGACAGTGTTCGCCAGGAGCTTGCGGGCCATGTCTTCGGCCGTGGCGTCCGTTTCGGCGATGTCGAGCAGGATCACCTTGCCCGCGCGCACGTCGTGGATGGCATCGAAACCGAGCGAACCCAGCGCCTGCTGGATGGCCTTGCCTTGCGGGTCAAGAACGCCGGCTTTCGGCATGACAGTGACGCGAACGCGCATGCGAAATCTCCGGGGCTACTGCATCATCTCGGGACCCTTGAGGTCCCGCACACCGGCTTCGGGCAGAATCCCCAAACGCCGCGCCACTTCCTGATAGGCTTCCTCCACCTTGCCCAGATCGCGGCGGAAGCGGTCCTTGTCCATCTTCTCGCCGGTCTTGCTGTCCCACAGGCGGCAATTATCGGGGCTGATCTCATCGGCCAGCACGATGCGCATATCGTCGTTTTCGTAGATGCGGCCGAATTCCAGCTTGAAATCCACCAGTGTGATGCCGACGCCCAGGAACAGCCCGGAGAGGAAATCATTCACCCGCAGCGTCAGCTGCACGATGTCGTCAATATCCTGCGTCGCCGCCCAGCCAAAGGCGGTGATGTGCTCCTCGCTCACCATGGGGTCACCGAGCGCATCGTTCTTGTAGTAGTATTCGATGATGCTGCGCGGCAGCCGCGTGCCTTCCTGGATACCCAGCCGCGTGGACATGGAGCCCGCGGCGACATTGCGCACCACGACTTCGAGCGGGATGATCTCCACCTCGCGCACGAGCTGTTCGCGCATGTTCAGCCGGCGGATGAAATGCGTGGGCACGCCGATTTCATTCAGCCGCGTCATCAGGTATTCGCTGATGCGGTTGTTGAGCACGCCCTTGCCGGTGATGGTGCCCTTCTTCTGGGCGTTGAAGGCGGTGGTGTCATCCTTGAAATACTGAACGATGGTGCCGGGTTCCGGCCCTTCGAACAGGATCTTCGCCTTGCCTTCGTAGAGTTGGCGCCTGCGTGCCATGGTGTTGGTGTTCCTGTGGTCGGGTTGCGGTATAGCAGCGGGGTCAGGCCAGGGCCACCGGCGCGAAGGGCGCGGTGTGCGGCGGGCCTGCGGCGAAGTGGAATCGGGCCTGCGCGCCGAGTGCGACCAGCGCCGAGGAGACAGTGCCAAAGCCGCTGCGCGGCGCGATGTTGAGCGCCGCCGGCCCGCCTTCGGTATCCGCCAGCAGCGCCGGCCAGTCGCGCCAGTCATCGGGCGAATCGGGTGCGGCCGCCGCGCCGAATCGCGGCAGGTGCCGGGCGATTCGCGCATCCGCCAGGTCATTGGGCGCATGCGAGGTGATGATGGAAAACCCAGGCCGCAGGGCGCGCGCCCTGGGTGCGCCCTGCCCCAGCCCGGCTGCGAACCAGCCGCCATCACGATCGGCCAGCACCATATGGAAGGGCCGCCATTGCGCGGCGTCGAGTGCTGCGATTCGCGCCGCTGCCTCGGCCGCGCTGTCCGCCGCCAGCGCGAGCAATGGCAACTCCCCGCGCGAGCGCTTGCCCATGGCCGGCCCCAGCGTGCCCGGCCGGTTCAGCACCGTGGCCAGCACACCGGCACGGTTGATGGCCATCCAGGTGCCGCCGGCCGTCGCGTCACGCCCACCCAGGATGCCGGGCCAGTATTCGGCCGGCGGGTCAGCGGGGCGATCGATGCGTTCGTCGCGGTTGGCGGCCAGCATGACCGGCCAGGCATGGCCCGGCCGATGCAGCAGAATCACAGTGCACATGCGGCGGGGTTAGACCGCATTCGTCTCGGCTGGAATCGGCCGAGACGGAAATTGCCGGGCCCAACACCAGCGAGCCCCCACGCACGGCCTTACCAGCGGCGCCAATGCGGATGCGGGCGATGCCCCCAATAGGGCCCGGGCCCCCAGCCATGGACCGGCCGCGGTGCGAAGACGACCGGCGGCGGCACATAGACCGGACGCGGCGGCACGAAGATCACCGGCGGCGGCACATAGACATGGCGCGGCGGCGCATGGCCCCAGCCATAGGTCGGCGGCGGCTTGTACGCCCATTGCGCCGCAGCTTCGCCCGCCGCGAGGCCGAGCGCGACGGCAGCAACCGCGAGAGATTTGAGCAGAACACGCATGGGGGGTTCCTCCTCGATGCCGCGAACCATGCCATGGGCTTGCGGCGACATCATGGCGCGAAGACGCGGGCGAAGATCACTTCCACATTCGTGAAGTCGCGCGCTGGGTCCATGGCGGCATCCAGCGCGGCCGCGTCCATCAGCGCAGCCACCGCGGGCGTGCCCAGCAGATTGTCGCGGAAGGAGCGTGCATCGGGCTGGCCCAGCTTCGTCCAGGTGGCCATGGCGGCGGCCTGCACGGCGGCGTAGCTGTCTTCTCGGCTGAGGCCCGCCTGGGTCAATGCCAGCAGCACCTTCTGGCTGTGCACGACACCGCCGAGCGAGGCGAGGTTCTCCGCCATACGCGCCGGATAGATGGTCAGCTTTTCCATCATGCCGGTCATGCGCGCGAGCGCGAAATCGAGCGCGATGGTGGCGTCCGGCCCGATCACCCGCTCCACCGAGGAATGGCTGATGTCGCGCTCATGCCAGAGCGTGATGTTCTCCAGCGCAGGCATGGCATAGCCGCGCACCAGGCGCGCCAGGCCGGTGAGGTTCTCGCTCAACACCGGGTTGCGCTTGTGCGGCATGGCGGAGCTGCCCTTCTGGCCGGCGTGGAAGAATTCCTCCGCCTCGCGCACTTCCGAGCGTTGCAGGTGGCGCACTTCGGTGGCGAGCCGCTCCACGCCGCCTGCTACCACCGCGAGTGTGGCGAAGAACGCCGCATGCCGGTCGCGCGGGATCACCTGCGTCGAGACCGGTTCCACCGCGAGCCCCAGCTTCCCGGCGACGAAGGCTTCCACGCGCGGATCGACGGCGGCAAAGGTGCCAACCGCGCCCGAGATCGCGCAGGTCGCGACTTCCGCGCGCGCGGCGCGCAGCCGTTCCAGGTTGCGCGCGAATTCCGCGTAGTGCCCGGCGAGCTTCAGCCCGAAGCTGGTGGGCTCGGCATGGATGCCATGGCTGCGGCCGATGGTCGGGGTGTATTTGTGCTCGATCGCGCGGGCGCGCAGTGCGGCCAGCAGCGCCTGCACATCCTCGATCAGCAGGTCGGCCGCGCGCGTCATCTGCACGGCAAGTGCTGTGTCCAGCACGTCGGAACTGGTCATGCCCTGGTGCATGAAGCGCGCATTCTCGCCGATGCCCTCGCCCATCCAGGTCAGGAAGGCGATGACGTCATGGCGCGTCACGCGCTCGATCGCGTCGATCGCCTCGACGGCGGCGGCGTCAATGGCCGCAGCGCGCGGTGCGCCGCGCTCGCGGATATCGCGCGCAGCCTCGGCGGGGATGGTGCCGAGTGCGGCCATCGCCTCGGCCGCCAGCGCCTCGATCTCGAACCAGATGCGGTAGCGTTCCTCGGGCGACCAGATCGCTGCCATCTGCGGGCGGGTGTAGCGCGGGACCATGCTGGGCACTCCTGGAGGACAGCGCCGGATTGCCCGCCCGCGCCGTTGCGCGCAAGCCTTGCCGCTGGACAAACCGCGCGCGCTTGGGCAAGGCTGTGATTGAGGAATTCTGCGGGTTTCCGCAGGATTAAGGCCAATTCAGAATGTCCGGGAGACGCGTGAAAAATGCCCGATTGGTTGATCGCCCTTTGGCAGGTCCTGCTCATTGATATCGTGCTGGCTGGCGACAACGCCATCGTCGTCGGCATGGCCGCTGCCGGCCTGCCGGCAGACCAGCGCAAGAAGGCCATCCTGTGGGGCATCATCGCCGCCACCGTGATGCGCATCGCCTTCGCTTCCATCACGGTGCAGCTGCTGGCCATTGTGGGCATCACGCTCGCCGGCGGCATCCTGCTGCTGTGGGTGTGCTGGAAGATGTATCGTGAGCTGCGCGAAGGCGGCCATGACAACGCCGAGGAAGCGCTGGCCGAAGCCGAACAGACCGCCCCTCGAAAGACATTGCCGCAGGCCATCACGCAGATCCTGGTGGCCGATGTCTCGATGTCGCTCGACAATGTGCTGGCAGTGGCCGGCGCGGCGAAGGACCATCCCTACATCCTGATCTTCGGGCTTGCCGTTTCGGTCGTGCTGATGGGCGTCGCCGCGACGCTGATCGCCAACCTGCTCACCAAGCATCGCTGGATCGCCTGGGTGGGCCTGCTCGTCATCGTCTATGTCTCCGGCAAGATGATCTGGGACGGCACCAATGAGGTGGCTGGCGTGGTGCCCGGCTCCTACGCCTTCCTGATGCTGCCGATGGGCTACCTGGCGCTGCCCGGGGTGTTCCCGCCGGCACTCTGGGCCTTGGCCACGGTGGTCCAGGTGGCGGTGCTGGCGATGATCGCGGCGCTGGTGGTGGAGGCGGTGCTGCGCGCCGTCCGCCGCGGTGACCGCGAAGCGCTGGCGGCAGAACCGCATGGCCGACGCGCGGCGCAACCCGGGGAGTGACCGCGGCACCGCGCACCGCTATCACCCTGCGATGAGGAACGTCATCACGAGGCTGGCATGCCTGTTGCCCCTGGCAGCATGCGTGCCCCAGGAAGGCGTGCAGACCGCAGCGCCCGCCGCCTGGGAAGCACTGGCCGAACGCGTGCCCGAAACCATGGGCACCTTCCGGCGCGGCACGCCCAACGCCCTGCCCGATGCCGCGACTGGCCGCGAATTCCCCTTCGCCACAGCCAACCGCGCCATCGCGGGCTACGTGCAGATCCGCACCGCGACGGACGCCACCGCCGATGCCGACCTCGCGCAGCAGGTGCAGGAACTGACGCAGGCAGGCCCCGCGCATCGCCGCCTGCGCGAACGCGCCAGGCCCGCTTCGGCCGGCGCGCTGCATTGCGCCGAACTGGACGGCACCTTCGGCCGCACCGCGGTCGATGGCCTGGCCTGTTCCGCGCTGATCGCCGGCAACATGGTGCGCATCCGCCTGACCATGCAGCGCCGCGACGGCAGGCTGGAGCTGGCTCGCGAATTCGCACGCGGGATCACGGCCAGCCTGAGCAATCCCTGAGTTTTTCGTTCAGTTTCTTGTCAGGCATGACAGAGTATCCGTGCTTCAGTCAGCCAGCGCTGGATGACCGCGTGACACGCGGCACACGCCCACTTTCCCAATGTGGGGCCTGTTGAGCTGACCACTCGCGAGAAGCGGGTTAATGGGCACTGGGCCGTGCGCCCGCATCTGCCCTGTTTCCGTGGATGTGGAGCACATCATGCGTTCATTCCTACCGGTGGCTGTGCTGGCCGCCGCCCTTGTCGCAACCCCGCAACCGGCGTTGGCGCAGCCCGGCACGCGTGACGTGCCGATCCGGCTGGAGGAGCGCCAATTGCGCCCCGCCAGTATCGAGCGCGGCCGCGCCGAAATCATGCTGCCCGGCCAGGTGGTGGTACCGCCGCAGCAGCTGCGCATCATCGCAGCCCCCGCCGCGGGCATGATCGAAACCCTCTTCGTCTCGCCCGATGAACGCGTGCGCGAAGGCTAGGCCGTGGCCACGCAGCAGGAAGCCATCGCCCGCGACGCCATTCGTGGCGGTGAGACCGGCACCTTCGACCTGTTCCGCGTGCGGCAATCGCTGATCGAGGCCGAAAGCGCGGAGGCCGCTGCCGGGGTCGCCGCGGGGCGTGCGCGCTCACGGCTGAACCAGGCCTTGGGCGCGCTGCTGTAGCGCCTGATCCGCGCAGGCGGCACGCCTGCGTGGTGAAACAGTTGCGCCAATGCGCGGCTACCTGGCGCGCACCGTCAGCAGCACAGCAAGCCCCAGGCCCAGCAGCGCCACCACCACCGCCATCCCCGCCGCCTGGCTGGCGAAGATGGTGGTGGCGGTGGCCAGCAGCGCCGGCCCGATGAAGCCGGTGATGCGCCCCGACAGCGCGAACAGCCCGAACCAGGCGCCGATTTCCCCAGCCGGTGCCAGCCGCGCCATCAGCGTGCGGGAGGCCGATTGTGCCGGCCCGAAGAACACGCCGATCAGCGCACCCAATACCCAGAACACCGCCTTGCTCTCGGTCAGCAGGATGGCGCTGCCCACCGCGATCACACAGGCGAGCGAGATGATGACGGTGCGCCGCGAGCCCAGCCGGTCCTCGATCCAGCCGCCGGCCAGCGCGCCCAACCCCGCGGTCACGTTTAACAGGATGCCGAACAGCAGAATCTCCTCGAAGGGCATGCGGAACACGCCGGCGGCGTAGATCGCGCCGAAGGCAAACAACGTGTTCAGCCCATCGGTGTAGAAGATCCGCGCGAGCAGGAAACGGCCCAGCACCGGCTCGCGCGGCAGGCGCTTCAGCACCGCGAAAATCTCCTCCATGCCCTGGCGGAAGGCTTCGGAGAGGCGAGGCTTCTCGCGCGGGTCGGGCACCGCGACCAGCACCGGCCAGCAGAACAGCAGGATCCACGCGCCCACAAACACCGCCGCCGCGCGCACATGTTCGGCCGCCGCGCGGTCCAGCCCCAGCCAGGAGGGGTTGGGCTGGATCAGCAGCACCAGGCACAGCACCAGGCACAACAGCCCGCCCGCGTAGCCCAGTGCGAAACCGGTGCCCGAGACGCGGCCCATCGCCTCG
Source organism: Alphaproteobacteria bacterium (assembly GCA_026400775.1). Classification (GTDB taxonomy): domain Bacteria; phylum Pseudomonadota; class Alphaproteobacteria; order Acetobacterales; family Acetobacteraceae; genus Rhodovarius. The sequence continues at coordinate 8,209 of JAPLOK010000437.1, forward strand.
GGGCGCGCAACGCTGGGCAGCATCGCGTTGTAGAAGACCTGGCCCAATTCGAAGCTGATGGTGGCCAGCCCCACGAGCAGCAGGGCGGTCAGCGCATAGGCCGGGTCGGGCTTCACCATCCACACCGCCGCCGTGCACAGCGCGGCCGACAGCGTGAAGGCCGCGAGCAGCGCGCGGCGCCGCCCGCCGGCATCGGCCACCGCGCCCAGCATGGGCGAGAGCAGCCCGATGCACAGGCCCGCGGCCGCCTGCATCCAGCCCCACATGGCCTGGCCTTCCACCGGGTTCGCGGCCACAGCACTCGTGAAATAGGTCGCGATGACGAAGGTGGAGACGACGGTGGGAAAGGCGCTGTTGGCGAAATCATAGCTGGCCCAGGCGAGTTCGCGGCGGGTCAGGCCGCGGCTCATGCCAGCGCCGTCAGCGCGCGCGCCGCTACCGTCACGGCCGCGAGGTCGGGGAAGCGCGCGGCTTCCTCGGCCAGTTTCGCGGCCGCGCCCGCGCCGGGCGGCAGCGCCGCACCGGTCAGCAGCGCGGAGGCAAGGCGCGCCTGAACCGCGTCGAGATCGGACAGCAGGGCAGCGCGCGCGCGGTTGCCGAAGCTGCCCGCCACCGGTGCGGCATTCGCCGCCTGGCGCAGCGCCGAGAGGTGGAAGCGGCGCGCCGCTTCG
>JAPLOK010000352.1 GCA_026400775.1 Alphaproteobacteria bacterium
AGATTTCTCCGAGCGCGAAATCCTCGAACCAGCGTTGCGGGGCCAGGCGGTGCTGGGTGGGGTCAAACATAGCCCATGCGCCGGTCGGTCTCGCGTGTGGCGGCGTCGCGCGCATCGGGCGCGCCGAAGCCGCCGCCGCCCGAGGTTTCCAGGCGCAATATGTCGCCCTTCACCAGCGGGATATTGTCGGATTTCGGCGGGATGTCGGTGGCGGTGCCGTCGCGCAGCAGCATCTGCCTGCCGGGTGCGGCCGCGGTGCCGCCGGCCAGGCCGTAGGGCGCGGAATGGAAGCGGTCCATGTTGGAGGTGAAGAGGCAGCGCTGCGCATCCACACGCCATTCGCGCACCAGCCCCAGGCCGCCGCGATACTGCCCATCACCCGCGGTGCCTGGCAGCAGCGCGTAGCGCGTGATGGAGAGCGGCATCTGCGCCTCGATCATCTCGACGGGGATGTTGGAATTGTTGTGCATGCCCGATGCGTAGGCGTTCACACCATCCTTGTGCGGTGCCGCGCCCGAGCCGCCGATCTCGATCTCCACCAGCACGTCGCGGCGCCCATCATCGCGGATGGTCTGGAAGGTCGTGACATAGGAACAGCCATAATAGGCAGCGGGGATGCGCTCCGGCACGGCCTGGTGCAGCGCGCCATACATGGCGTTCAGCAGCCGGTGCGTGATGGCCACACGATGCGCCACCGGCGCCGGCGCGCGCGCATTCACCACCAAGCCTTCCGGGGCAATCACGGTGATCGGCCGGTAGCAGCCGGCATTCATGGCAAAGCCGGTGCCGGCGGCCGACATCAGCGCGAACATCACCGCGGAGTTGGAGGAGGCCAGCGTCGCATTGGTCGGCCCCTGCACCTGCGGCGAACAGCCGGAGAGATCGACGGTGGCGGTATCACCCGCGATGGTCAGTTTCACGCGCAGATGGATCGGCTTGCCGAAATCAATGCCGTCATCATCCAGCTGATCGGCGAATTCATAGGTGCCGTCGGGCATGGCGGCGATGGCCGCGCGCATGCCGGCCTCCGACATGTCGAGAATTCGGCGCGAGGCCCCCAGCATGGCCGGCGCGCCATAGCGTGCGGCCAGGCGGGCAATGGCGGCGCGGCCCATCTCCAGGCTGGCGATCTGGCTGGTCAGGTCGCCCAGCAGCAGATCGGGCTTGCGGATGTTCTGACCGATGATGCGCCACACCGCCTCGTTGCGCACGCCGCGCTCGATCAGCTTCACCGGCGGGATGCGCAGGCCTTCCTGGAAGATTTCGGTGGCCTTCGACGCATAGGAACCGGCGGCCAACCCGCCCACATCGATGTGGTGGCACAGCGCGCCGACATAGGCGATGCGCACGCCGTCATGGAACACCGGGCGGAAGGCCAGGATGTCGGGCAGATGCTGCCCGCCGCAATAGGGGTCGTTGGTGATGACGACGTCATCGGCGCCCCAGCTCTGCGCATCGATGAAGCGTTCCAGCAGCGTGCGCAGTGCCGCCGACATGCTGTTCAGATGCTGCGGGATGCGCGCGGATTGCGCGAGATTCCAGCCATCGGCGTCGAACACCGCGGTGGAATAATCGAGCAATTCGCGCACGATGGTGGAGCGGCTGGTGCGCCAGATGGTGACATCCATCTCGGCGGCGGCGGCGATCAGCGCGTTGCGGATGACCTCGATATCGACCGGCGTCATGCCACGTCCCTTTTCGCGATGATGGCGCCCGCAGTGCCCAGCCTTGCCGTCCAACCCCGCGCGATGCTGTGCGTGGCAAAGGCTTCCTCGATGATGGCCGGGCCTTCGATGATGTCCTCCGGCCCCAGCGCCTCGCGGTCCCAGATGACGGCCTGGTGCCAGGCGCCATGCGCGTGCAGCCGCCGCGTGCCCTTGACCGCCGCGCGCTCGGCGCGGATGGGCGCGGTGGGTTCGGGGCGCGGCAGGCGGCCGGTGGCGGTGACGCGCAGCGTCACGATCTCCACCGCCTCATCCTCGGCCGCATAGCTGAATCGCTGTTTGTGCTGGGCATGGAAGCGAGCGGCCAGCTGCGCCAGCGCCGCTGTATCCGGTGCCGCCACATCACCCCAGGGCACCAGCAATTCGAAAGCCTGACCATGATAGCGCATATCGGCGCCGACGGTCAGTTCGGCGGTCATACCCTCGCGCGCAAGCCGCGCCGCGGCTTCAGCGCGCAGTTCCGCCAGCAGCGCCGTGATGCCCGGCAGCGCCGCATCGCCCAGCGTGAACAGGCGCGAGCGCGCGATATCCTGCTTGAGGTCGCTGAACATGATGCCATAGGCTGAAAGTGTGCCGGGCTCGCGCGGGAAGATCACCTCCGCGATGCCCATTTCATCGGCCACCTCCGTCGCGTGCAGGCCGCCGGCGCCGCCGAAGGAGAGCAGCGCGAAATCCTTCGGGTGCAGCCCCTTCTCGAACAGCGAGAGACGCACGGCGGCGGCAAGATTGGCGTTGGTCAGCGTCAGCACGCCATCGGCGGCGTCTTCCGCTGAAAGCCCCAGCGCGGCGCCGAGCCGTTCCAGCGATGCGCGTGTGGCGGCCATGTCAAGCTTCATCGAGCCGCCCAGGAAGAACTCGGCGTCCAGTCGGCCGGTGAAGAGATTGGCATCGGTCACGGTGGGCTCTGTCCCGCCGCGCCCATAGGCCACCGGGCCCGGGCGCGCGCCCGCACTCTCCGGCCCCACCGTCAGCCGCGCGCCCGCCTGCACGCGCGCGAGCGACCCGCCGCCCGCGCCGATCGTGCGCATCTCCACCATTGGCAACCGTACCGGCAGCCCGTCGATCTCGCCCTGGGTGATGATGGACACGGCGCCATCCTGCACCACCGAGACATCATAGCTGGTGCCGCCCATATCCACCGCGACCAGGTTTGGCCGGCCCAACTCCTGCGCGATGCGCGAGGCCGCGAGCGCGCCGCCCGAAGGCCCCGAGAGCAACAGCCGCGCCGGCTGCTCGCCCGCCATCTCCAGCCCGCAGACACCGCCATTGGACTGCACCAGGAAGACGCGCGGCGAAAATCCATCCTGCCCCAGCCGCGCGGCCAGCCGCTGCATATAGGCGCGCACCACCGGCACCAGCACCGCATTCAGCACCACCGTGCTGCTGCGTTCGTACTCGCGGATTTCCGGAGAGATCTCGGAAGATAGTGACACCGGCAGCTCTGGATGCGCGGCGGCAATGGCGTCGCGCAGCGCGCGTTCATGGGCGGCGTTGGCATAGCTGTGCAGCAGGCAGATCGCCACTGCCTCGGGCCGCAGCGCCGCCAGTCGTGCCAGCGTGTCGGCCATGTCCAGCGGCACCTCCACGCTGCCATCGGCGCGCATGCGCTCGCGCACGCCCAAGCGGCGGTCGCGCGGGATCAGGCAGGGGAAGGGATCGGGCGCCAGGCCATAGATGTCGCGCCGCACATGGCGCGTGATCTCCAGCACGTCCTCGAAGCCAGCGGTGGTGATCAGCACGCCGCGTGCGAGCTTGCGTTCCAGCACGGCATTGGTCGCGATGGTGGTGCCGTGCAGCAGCAGCCCCACATCGGCCAGCGCGAAGCCGAAGCGTTGCGCCGCTTCGCGCACGCCGGTCAGCAGCCCTTCGGAGGGATCGGCCGGCGTGGTGGGTGTCTTCCAGGCGACGACACGGCCATGCCGCGCGTCGAGGATCTGGAGATCGGTGAAGGTGCCGCCGATATCGACGGCGATCCGAACCGGGCGTGTGTCTGCCTGCATGCGCACAGCATGGGGCAGTGCCCGGCGGCGTCAATCGTCGTCGTCGCGATCGCGCGGGCAGTGGCGGCCGTGCCAGCGTTAGGGCGCGTAGCGCCAGTCGCGCCGCGGGCCTTCGCGCCATTGTCCGACGCGTTGCCATGGCATCCAGGGCGGCGCGCCATTCGGGCTCCAGGTCTTGATGCGCGTGCAACGGCCGTTGGAGCAATTCGTGGAAGTGTTGTGTGACTGCGCCGTGGCCGCCAGTGGCAGCAACAGCAGGGACAGCATCGCCAAACGCCGCATCCTCAGATGCTCCTGCAAGGCTGACGCAGGCTGGAAGCGCGGTGTGGCGATGCGGTTGCCGGACTGGGGCGGCATGATGGCCGCCCCATCACCCTTGGGTCAGTTCGCGCGCAGGTTCAGCGCACGCGCCACCGTGTCGAAGGCCTGGTGCTCGGCGCGCAGGCGGGCCGAGAACTCCTCAGGCCCGACCCAGGCCGGGTTGGCGCCTTGGCTGCGCACCTGGTTCTGGAAACGCTCGGTGGCGTGGGCGGCGCGGAAGGCCTCCAGCAGGCGGGCGCGGCGATCGGCGGGGATGCCGCGCGGGGCGACCATGGCGAACCAGATCAGCGTCTCTTCCTCCGGCACGCCGAGTTGCGTCAGCGCGGCGGCGCCGGGCAGATCGGCCAGCGCGTCGCGGCTGGTGACCAGCAGGCAGCGCGCATTGCCCGCGCGCGCCGTGGGCGTGATGGGTGCGATAGAGCCGCCATACATGTCGATATGTCCGCCGGTGAAGGCGGTCAGCGTCTGCGCGGCACCCTGGAAGGGCACCATCGTCAGGCGGATATCAAGGCGGCGGAACAGGCGTTCGGCCGCGAGATGCATGGTGCTCGCGACGCCATCGCTGCCATAGGTCAGACGCTCGGGGTTGGCGCGCGCGTAGGCGATCATGTCCTGCGCGGTCTGGAAGGGCGAATTGGGCCGCACGCAGAGCGTGAAGGGGCCTTGCGCCGCGATGAACAGCGGGTCGAACTGCTCCAGCGTGTAGCGCACATTCACCGCGTGATGCGCCGAGGTGATGGGCGAATTCACCGTGAAGCCGATGGTATGCCCATCAGCGGGCGCCGAGAGCATCGCCTGCATACCGATGGTGCCGACCGCACCGGTGCGATTCTCGACCACCACCGGCTGGCCGAGCGCGGGGGAGGCTAGTTCAGCCAGCACGCGCGCAAAGACATCCGTGCCCCCGCCGGGCGCCAGCGGCACGATGATGCGGATCGGGCGATCAGGAAACGTCTGCGCGACGGCGGCGGGCGCCAGCAACAGGGCGGCGAGGAGCAAGCGGATCATGGTCGGCCTCCGTTGGAAGTCACCGCCTTACAGTCACTTCATCATTTCCGGCAACCAGAGCGCGATCTCGGGGAAGGCGAGCAGGATTGCGACGGCGGCCAGATATGCCAGCAGAAAGGGCATGACGCCCACGAAGACATCGGTGATGGGCCCGGCAGGTTTGGGTCGCATGCCCTGCAACACATACATCACCGTGCCGTCGGGCGGGCTGATCTGCGCGATCTCCACCAGCATGACCACGATCACGCCAAACCAGATCGGGTCGTAGCCCAGCGCCACCACCACCGGGAAAGTCACCGGCACGGTGGTGATGATCATGGAGAACCCCTCCATGAAGGTGCCGAGCGCGAAATAGAGCGCGATGATGCAGGCCATGATGGCCCAGGGCGGCAGCGGCAGCCCCGCGATCAGCCCGGCCAATGCCTGCGGCACGTTGATGATGGTCAGGATGTAGTTCAGCAGATAGGCGCCGAACAGGATCAGGCCCAGCAGCGCGGTGTTGCGTGCCGTCGCCTCGGCGCTGGCGTTGAGCATGCGCAAGGAGAGCCGGCCTTCGATGGCGGCGAAGACCATGGCGCCCACCACCCCCAGCGCCGCGGCCTCGGTCGGTGTGGCGAAGCCGCCATAGATGCTTCCCAACACCAGCAGGATCAGCAGCATGGTGGGCAGCAGGTCGCGCAGCGCGCGCAGCTTCATGGCCATGGGCAATGGCGGCGGCTTGGGCAGCGGGTTGCGCAGGCCATGCGCCAGGATCAGCAGCGTGAACAAGCCCACCACCAGCAGTGAGGGCAGCAGCGCCGCGAGATACAACGCACCCACCGAGGTCTCGGTGATCAACGCATAGATGATGAAGGTGATGCCTGGCGGGATCAGGTTGCCCAGCGCACCGCCTGCGGCGAGCGAGCCCAGAACCCAGCGCTGATTGTACGCAGTCCCTTTGAAGAAGGGCAGGCCCACGCTTCCCATGGTGGCCGCTGTGGCCACGCTCGACCCGCTGATCGCCGAGAACACCGCGCAGGACATGATGTTGGTGTGCAGCAGCCCGCCGGGCAGCCGGTTCAGCCAGACATTCAGCGCGCGATACAGCTTGTCCGACAGGCCCGCGCGCAGCAGGATCTCACCCATCAGCAGAAAGAGTGGCACCGCCACCAGCACGAAGTTGGAAGATGGCCCCCACAGCGTCTGCCCCGCGAAAAGCCACCAGGCGCGATCGCTGAACAGGAAGCCGGTCAGGAAGGCCAGCACGCCGAGCACGGCGGCGATATACACGCCCGAGCCGAAGAACAGCACGAACAGCCCGATCAGCATCAGGATCTCGCCGATCGGCAGGGCGGCCGCGCCGGATGCGGCGGCGAACAGCACCACGCCCAGCAGCATCAGCAGGAAGACGACGGCGATCATGGCTTGGCCATGCCCACGGCATCCAGCGCCTCGCGCGTCTCGTCATCGATGCTGCGCGAACCGAGGAGCGCATCCAGTTGCGCCCCGCGACCGGTCAGCAGCAGCAGCAGGGCCTCCAGCAGCAGCACCGCGACCATCACGACGAAGGCGGCGATGCCGGCGAACCAGATGCCCTGCGGCACGGCCAGCGGAATGCGCAGGGCGGAATTGTCATGCGCGTTGAACAGCATGCTTTCATCGACCAGCGACCACGCGGCCCAGGCGCAGAACAGCGCGAAGACGCCCAGCAGCGCCAGCGAGAAGATGTGCAGCGGCGCGCGCAGCCGCGCCGGCCAGCGATTGAGCAGCACATCCACCCGGATATGCGCGCGCACTGCCAGCGTATGCGCCAGCGCCCAGGCAATTCCGCAAGCCAGCATATAGCCCGTGACCTCGACCGTGGCGCGCGAGGAGAAGCCGAAGAAATTGCGCGCCACGATGTCGAAGGTGATGAACAGCGCGCAGGCCAGGTAGTTCCACCCCGCCAGATAGGCCATCAGCGCCGCGACGCCCGAGACGCCGCGGCGCAAAGTGGTGACCGCCCTCAACCGCCGAACCGGATGCCGGAGATGGGCGCGATGATCTGGTTGTAGACCTCACCGCAGCGCGCGCCGCAGCGGCGCACGAAGCCGGGCAGCACATTCTGCTGGAAGATCTGCCGCGTCAGCGCGATATCGGCGGGTGTGCCGACCACTTCCACCATCGGGCGCGGGGCCAGCGTATGGATGCGGCAGGCATCGGCACGGCCGGCATTGCAATCGATGCCATCGCGCGTGGCGGCCGCCCCCAGCGCCCAGAGCTCATCGGACATCTGCCGGAAGGTGCCCTCCATGAAGGTCCGCACCTGCGGGTCCAGCCGGTTCCACCAGGCGAGGTTCACGAGATAGCCCGACACTGCCCAGGAGACGGGGATGTTGGAGATATGCGTGCTCACCTCATGCCAGCGTGCGGCATTGCCCGAGCCGCTGCCGGTGATGGCGCAATCCACCACGCCGCGTTCGAGCGCCGAATAGACCTCGGGGAACCCGATCGAGGTGGGCTGCGCGCCGAGTGCGCCAAAGAAATCCACCAGCGAATTGCCGAAGGTGCGGATGCGCCGGCCGCGCAGATCGGTCAGCTGCGTGAAGGGCGCGCGGCAGAACAGCACCTGCGCCGGGAAGGGATATATCGCGACCAGCCGCGTGCCGAAGCGTTCCAGGTCGCGGTTCGCCACCGGGATCATGGCTTCGGCTATGCGCCGGGCATCATTGATGTCGGGGGCGAGGCCCGAGAGGTCGATGCCGTCCAGGATGGGCACATCGCCCGACAGCGTGGACAGCGTGCCCGCGCCGATTTCCACCTGGCCCGCGCGCACCAGGCGCACGATTTCCGCACCACCCAGGTTGCGCTCGGCATGGGATGCGACCGTCACCTCGATCCGTCCGCCGCTGCGTTGGCCCACCAGGTCGCGCAGGATCGCCTGATCGACGCGGGTGAATTGCGGCATGGTGGGCACCGGCTGCGTGACCGCAACGACGGGCACGCGCGGGCCTGCGGGCAGGCTGGCGGGCACTTGTGCGAGCGCGGGCAAAGCCAGCGCGCAAGCGGCCAGAAGCATCGATCGGAACATGCGGTTCACCTCCTCGGGCGGGGTTCTTGTGCGGGCAGCATGGCACGGAATTGCGCGCGGTCCAGCGGGATGATCTGGCGGATCGGCTGTGAAGCGGCCAGATTGCGGGCAAGGGAGGAACCATCATGCCCACACGTCGCGCAATCCTGGCCAGTGCGCTGGCCACGCCCGCGCTCGCGCAGCCCTGGCAACCTGACCGGCCGATCCGGCTGATCGTGCCCTTTGCGCCCGGCGGCAATGCCGATGTGGTGGGCCGCATGGTGGCCGAGCGGATGACCGCGCGCCTGGGTCAGCCCATGGTGGTGGAGAACCGCGCCGGCGCGGGCGGTTCCGTGGGCGCCGAGGCTGCGGCGCGTGCGCGCCCCGATGGCTACACGCTGATGGTGGGGTCCAACGGGCCGCTGACCGTGAACCCCGCCTTGCAGGCGCGGCTGCCCTATGACCCGGCGGCCGATTTCGTGCCGATAGGCATGGCCATGCGCGTGCCCTTGGCTTTGTGCGTGGGCGCCACGCAGCCGCAGCGCAGCGGCGCCGAATTGCTGGCAGCGGCCCGTGCGCGGCCCGGTGCCATCGGGCTTGGTTCATCGGGCAATGGCAGCACGACGCATCTGGCCATCGCCGCGCTGAATGCCGCCGCCGGCGTGGAATTCCTGCATGTGCCCTATCGCAGCGGTGGCGCCATCCTGCCCGATATGGTGGCGGGCAATGTGCATGGCGCGATGACCGAGATCTCGATCCCGCTCGCACTCGCCCGAGAAGGGCGCATCCGCATGCTGGCGGTCACCGCACCCGCGCGCAGCGCCGTGGCACCCGATGTGCCGACCATGAGCGAGGCCGGGCTGCCGCCCATCCATATGGCGAGCTTCGTGGGCCTTGTCGCACCCGCCGGCACGCCCGCCCCGGTGCTGGCGCGGCTGGAGGAAGCGATGGCCGCGACCATCGCCGAGGACGCATTGCGCGCGCGCTTCCTGGAGATGGGCGGGGAGGGCGCCGATGCGCAGTTGGCGCGCGGCGCAGGCTTCGCCGCCTTCCTGCGCGCGGAAGCGCAAGCGATGCGCGACGCGGCGCGTGTGGCCGGGTTGCAGCCGGGGGAGGTCGCGCGGGTGGTTCTTGGAGAGGGGCGCTGCCCCTCTCCAAACCTCACCCCGCCAGGGG
>JAPLOK010000072.1 GCA_026400775.1 Alphaproteobacteria bacterium
CGCGCCTGCGCCAGCGCGGGCGTGGCGAGGGCGGATAGCAAAAGGCTGCGGCGCATCACGGTCATGGCATTGTCCTCCGGCGCCGGTCGGATTACGCGCAAGCCCACGCATTGCATAGGGAGGGTCGCCATGCCCGAGAGTGAGATCCTGCGCCGCCTGGCCGTTATGGAGCTGGTGCAGAACTGGGCAATTTGGCGCGATGCCGGCGACTGGGAGCGCTTCGCAACCTGCTGGCATGAGGACGGGCGCATGATGGCGACCTGGTGCCAGGCACCGGCGGCGCAATTCATCGAAGCCAGCAAGGCGGGCTGGGCGCGCGGCGTGTCGATCCTGCACTTTCTGGGTGGCGTGTCGGTGGACCTGTCGGGAACGCGCGCGATCGCGCAGACCAAGATGACCATCAGCCAACGCGCGGAAGTGCATGGCGTGCTGGTGGATGTGGTCTGCACCGGCCGCTTCTACGATTTTATCGAGGAACGTGGCGGGAAATGGGGCGTCGTGCTGCGCCAGCCCATCTACGAAAAGGACCGCATGGACCCCGTGGACCCCGCGGCGAAACTCTCGCTGGACCCCGCATTGCTGGCGCGCTTCCCGGAGGGCTACCGGCATTTGGCCTATCTGCAGACCGGCATCGGCTATGAGGTGAAGACCGATATGCCGGGGCTGAAGGGCGAGAAGGTGGCCGCCTTGTATGCCGCCGGCGCGCGCTGGCTGGCGGGCGCGCATCACGGGTGGGAAGAGTGATCCGCTGCACCCACACCGGCAGCCTGCCGCGCCCTGCGGCGCTGACACGGCTCCATGCACGGCGCGCGCGGGGCGAGGCGGTGGACATGGCCGAGCTCGCCCGCGCATCGCGTGCCGCCGTGTTCGCCTCCGTCCGCGACCAGGTCGCCGCCGGCATCGATGTCGCGAATAATGGCGAGCAGGGGCGCGAATCCTTCGTGCTGTATCTGCGCGACCGGCTGACTGGCCTGGGCGATGAGACCCGCCGCCGGCCCTTCGCCGATGTCGAGGCCTATCCCGAATTCAAGGCCGATTTGCAGGCGAGTTTTTTGGGCAAGGAAACCGCCAGCATGACCGCGCATCTGCCCGCGGCCATTGGCGATGTGAGCTATATCGGCGATGCCGCGATGGCCGCCGAATGCGCCGAATTCGCCGAGGCCCTGGCCGCCAGCCCGGCGCCCGATGCGTTCCTGGCTGCGCCCTCGCCTGGCATTGTAGCTTCCGTCGTGCAGAACCGGCATTACGACACGGAAGAGGCCTATTTGGCCGCCTTGTCGCGCGCGCTGGCGCACGAATACCGCGCCATCCTGGAGGCCGGCTTCACCCTGCAACTGGACTGCCCGGACCTGGCCCTGGAACGCCATGGCGCCTTTCAGGACCGGCCGCTGCGTGACTTCCAAGCCTTCTGCGAACGCGTCGTCACCGCCATCAACGCCGCCATCGCGGAGCTGCCGCGCGAGCGTATCCGCCTGCATGTCTGCTGGGGCAATTACGAGGCGCCGCACGACCAGGATGTGCCGTTTGCCGATATCTGGCCGATCATCCGCCAGGCGCGCGTGGGCGCCTTCGTGCTGCCCTTCGCGGGGCCGCGGCATGCGCATGAACATGGGCTTTTTCGCGATATGCCGCTGGCTGATGACCAATACCTGGTCGCCGGAGTGATCGACACGCTGACCAATGTGGTCGAGCACCCCGAAGTGGTGGCCGAGCGGCTGGAGCGCATCGCCGCCAGCATCGGCGGCGCGCAACGGCTGATGGCCGGCACGGATTGCGGCTTCGATACCTCAGCCGGCCGCGGCCGTGTGGCGCGCGATGTGGTCTGGGCCAAGCTGCGCACCATGCGTGACGGGGCACGGCTTGCATCGGAGAGGCTTCGCTGATGTGCTGGCTGTGCGTCCCGCGGCGCCCCAAGCCGCCACCAAAGCCGAAGGAAACGCCCCGATGATCCGCCTGCTGCTGCTCGCCCTTGCGCTGTTCGCCTTGCCTGCGCAGGCGCAAACCGCATGGCCCGATGGCCGCACCATCCGCATCGTCATCACCTATCCGCCCGGCGGCACCACGGATTTCGTGGCGCGCTTCTTCGGCCAGCGCCTGGCCGAGCAGATCGGCGCGCCGGTCGTGGTCGAGAACCGCCCCGGCGGCGGCGGCGTCGTGGGCTGGACGCATGTCGCGCGTGCAGCACCCGACGGCACCAGCTTCCTGTTGACCGACAATTCGCTGGCCACCGCGCCGCCTTTGCACCCCAACCTCGGCTTCGACATCCGCGCCGATTTCACGCCCGTCTCGCTGCTGGTGGACTACCCGACGGTGTTCGTCGTGCCGGGCAATTCGCCGCATCGCAGCCTGGCGGATCTGGTGGCCGCATCGCGTGGCGCCAATGCGGGTTTCTACGGCAGCATGGGCGCTGGCTCCTCACCGCATCTCTACACGGAATTCCTCCAGGAACTCACCGGCACGCGGCTGACGCATGTGCCCTATCGCGGCATGGGGCCTGCCTTCACCGACCTGATGGCAGGCCGCGTCGGGCTGTTGATCGCAGCCCCGCCCACGGTGCTGGGCGCGGTGCGCGACGGGCGCGCGCACGCGATTGCCATCGGCACCACAGGCGGGCGCATCCCCGCTTTGCCGGAGGTACGCACGGCGCGCGAACAGGGCGTCGATTTCCCGTATTCCTTCTGGTACGGCGTGCTGGCCCCGCGCGGCCTGGACCCGGCCATCGTCACGCGCATGCAGGCCGAAGTCGCGCGCTTCCTGGCCGTGCCGGAAGTGCGCGAGCGCTTCGCGCAGCAGGGCGGCATCCCCGTCGGCGGCAATGGCGCGGCGCTGACCGCGGTGATGGAAAGCGACCTGGCGCGCTGGTCGCAAGTCATCCGCGCGCGCGGCATCACGCTCAGCGATTGATGCGACGCGCGCGTTAGTACGCTATACTGTCGCCACACAAAGGGATACCAAGCCAATGTTCACACCACGCCGCGCGCTGTTCCTGGGCGCCGCCGCCATCGCCACCACGGCCTCGCGCAAGGTCTGGGCGCAGGCCGCGCCCAGCGGCCCTCACACATTGCCCGCCCTGCCCTATGCGGCCAATGCGAATGAAGCCGCGATCGACACGATGACCATGGAAATCCATCACCAGCGCCACCACGGAGCGCAGGTGGCTGCGCTCAACAACGCGCTGCGCGACCAGGCGGAATTCGCAGCCCTGCCACTGGATGAATTGCTGCAGAACCTGAGCCGCGTGCCGCAGGCCATCCGCACCGCCGTTCGCAACAATGCCGGCGGCCATGCCAACCATTCGATGTTCTGGGAGATCATGGGCGGCCAGGGCGGCACGCCCAGCGGCGAGGTGGCCGAGGCGATCAATCGTGACCTCGGCGGCTTCGACCAGTTCCGCACCAATTTCAACGCCGCCGGCATGGGCGTGTTCGGTTCCGGCTGGGCCTTCGTGACCGTAACCAATTCCGGCCAACTCGCCATCGCCCAGCGCCCCGGCCAGGACAATCCGATCATGGACGGCCTGCGCGTGCTGATGGGCAATGACGTGTGGGAACACGCCTATTACCTGCGCTACCAGAACCGCCGCGCCGACTACCTGAACGCCTGGTGGAACGTGCTGAACTGGAACAAGATCAACGAGCGCTACGCAGCGGCGCGCGCCGGTACGCTGCGCATCTGACGCTCAGCTCTCGGCGGTGATGTTGGCCCGCCGCACCACCTCTCCCCAGCGCGCGAATTCGGCGCGCTGGAAATCGGCAAGCCACTGCGCGGTGCCGCCCATGGGCTCCACGCCGTTACGCTCCAGCATGGCCAGCGTTTCGGGTTCCGCCAGCGCCGCGTTCAGGGTGGCGTTGATGCGCTGCACGATGGGTGTGGCCAGGCCGGCGGGGCCGAACACCGCCCACCAGCCCTCGACATTGATCTGCGGAAAGCCGCCCTCGGCGAAGGTCGGTACCGCGGGCAGCAGCCGGCTTCGCGCATCACCGGTGATGCCCAGGCCCAGCATGGTTCCGGCCTCGACATGCGGGCGCACGAACTGGGTATGGTAAAACATCGCGTCCAGCTGGCCCGAGAGCAGGTCCGTCACCGCGCGCGCGCCATCGCGATAGGGCACATGCGTGGTGCTCACCCCCGCCTCGGCCAACAACGCATGGGCCAGATGCCCGGTAGTGCCAGTGCCCGGCGTGCCGATCGAAAGGGTCCGGCTGCGCGCCAGCGCCACGAAATCGGCCATGCTGCGCGGCCCCAATGCGGGACGCACAACCAGCAGGATCTTGGTCTTGGAATGCGCCACGACCGGCGTGAAATCCCGCATCGCGTCATAGCCCAGGCTGCGCATCATGTGCGGATTCACCGCATGCGTGCCGATCACGCCGAGCAACAGCGTATGACCATCCGCGGGCGACTGCGCGACGGCCTGCGCGCCGATGGTGCCGCCCGCACCGGCGCGATTATCCACCACCACCGCATGACCGCCCAATCCGCGCGAGAGCTGCTGCGCTATCATCCGGCCGATGATGTCGGTGCTGGTGCCGCCGGCGAATGGCACGATCAGGCGGATGGGCCGGTCGGGCCACACCGGCTGCGCGACAGCGGGCAAGGCCAGCCCTGCGGCCAGCAGATGGCGGCGCTTCATGGCGC
>JAPLOK010000279.1 GCA_026400775.1 Alphaproteobacteria bacterium
CGGTCAGCTCCTCGAGCTCGTCTCGCCCAACGAATGCGCCAACTACCTCAGCAACTCAGGCTACGCTTCCATGTAAAAACAGCATGCTCTAGCCGTTCATCTTCGCTGCCAGTTCTGGCAGGCCGGCCACTGACAGCAAATGCGCGTAGATCACTTCCAGCACGCCAGTGTTGCGCAACTCGGCCAGCTTTTCGGCCGGCAGCGCCTGGAAAGCCTCGCGCTGGATGGCATGGAAGCCGTCGATCTTGATCGGCTTGCCACCCTGTTCGAACTGCACCGCAGCCGGGTGAAGCAGCTTCAACTCGGCCAGCACATCGCACATCACCTTGGTCTTCTGCATGGCCACTTCCATGTTCTTGCAGAATTCAAAGGCGCGATCGAGCTGCGGCGTGGGCTTGGCATCGGTGCCGAACAGGCCCTCGCCCTCGGTCTGGCTGAACTGCGCGGCATTGGGGTCGATGCACAGCGCCATTTCATCGGCACCCTCGCGCACGCGGACCAGCAGGAAGGGGTGGCGGCGCAGATAGGCCGGCACATAGCGGCCATCGGCCCATTTGCCGTCTTCGGCCACATGCATGTTGTGTTCGGGCTTCAGGCCCAGGATCGCCACCGGCATATGCGGCTCCTGCGCCGCGAAGACGACCGGGTAGAAGCGCGAGGCAATGGCGATCTCCTCGGCGGCCACCGGCACGGCGGACATCCGGGCCGCGAAGCCAAAGCCGGCATCGCGCACGCGCAGGGCCGCGTGGCGCTCGGCGGTCAGGGGTTCGATGGCCGAATAGAGTGGCGGCAGGACGGGAGCGGCGGACATGGTGGATTCCTCACACGGTGTTCATCTCCTTTTGCCGAAGCTGCAGCCCCCCGGCAAGCTGATGCACCGCATGAATGTATCATGAAGAAACTATAATCACATGACTGCTCTCACCGCGGCGCTTCGCCTTGCCGTCCATTCCCACATCTGTGAGGATCGTATAGCAGGGTCGCATTCGGCTCCCTGCCAGGTCAGGCAAAGACAGAAGCAAGGAAATGCTCATGTCCAATGATGTTTCCGACAAGCCGGCGGGCACGCGCCGGCGTCTCCTGGTGGTGCGAGGCGCTGCGGCGCTGGGCGCCATTGCGGCGACGGCCGGCACGGCGCAGGCCCAACGCACCACCGGCATCAACGACAGCGACCCTTCCGACGGCCCCGGCCGCGGCCGTGGGTCGGGCGGCTACCGCACCGGCCGCACCGACAGCGACCCGCGTGACGGCGCCGGCGCCGGCCGTGGCTCTGGCGGCGGCGGCCGCACCGGCCTGACCGACAGCGACCCGCGTGACGGCGCTGGCGGCGGCCGTGGTTCGGGTGGCGGCCGCAGCGGCATTACGGATTCCGACCCGTCTGACGGTCCGGGCCGCGGCCGCGGCCGCTGAACCTGGGCCCAGCCTGATCCGGCGCGGCCTGCCCGCGTCGGATTTAGTTTCCCTCGAAAGGACCATTCAGTTGAGCCAAGATCACGAGCAGCAGCCCACCGGACGTCGGCGCATTGTGTTGCGGCTATCGGCCCTGGGTCTCGTCGGCATGGGCGCTGCCGCCTGCGTGCCCGATCCCAATTTCCGCCCCGTGGCCCGCGCCAGCGGCATCACCGATAGCGACCCCTCAGATGGTCCGGGCCGTGGCCGTGGCGTGCAGCGGGCCAGCGGTGTCACCGATGCCGACCCCTCGGACGGTCCCGGCCGTGGCCGTGGCACCCAGCGCGGCAGCGGCATCACCGACGCTGATCCTTCTGACGGCGCTGGCCGTGGCCGCGGCCGTTCGCGCTGATTCAGGCATGACAGCCGCGTGATTCGCCATCGAAGCGCCGGAATCGCGCGGTAAATGATTGGCAGGCGGCTCCCCGCCCGGCATGCTCTCCTCAGCCGGGCGCATCGGCGCCCCGTGAGCGGAGCAAACGCATGAGCAACAACGACAAACCCGACGCGCAACCCTCGCCCGAGGCCGCCAATGCCGGCCGTCGGCGCCTCGTACTGCGCTTTTCGGCCCTGGGCCTGACGGCCTTGGGCGGCGCGGCCTGTGTGCCGGTGCAGCCGGTCTATACCGGCCCCATGCGCACCGGGATCACCGATGCCGACCCGTCCGACGGCCCCGGCCAGGGGCGTGGCGGCATGCGTGCCGGCGGCTTCCGCACCGGTGTCACCGACGCCGACCCGTCCGATGGCCCCGGCCGGGGCCGTGGTGGCTTTCGTGGCGGCGGTGGCTACCGCAGCGGCCTGACCGACAGCGATCCTTCGGATGGCCCGGGCCGCGGGCGGCGTGGCTTCTGACATTTTGCGCCGGCGCCGCCCGCCAGGCAGCGCCGGCCCATCACCAATAACGGGCCGGGAAACCCCAATGCTGGACAGCGCCACAAGCGGCAATGCATCCCCCATGGAGGAAGCTTACCAGCTCCTCTTTGGCGAGATGCCGATGAGCGAGCTTTTCGCCATGCGCGAAAGCCCCGAATGGCGGCTGCTGCGCGGCACGCCGGGGCGCTTCGACGCCCTGCTCTCCATCGCCGATCTCGACGCCTATCGCCCGAGAGCGAATACGCCCTGCCCGATGGGCGCGTAGACCTGCCGAAGCTGCTCTCGCGCTTCGACAAGGGCGCCTCGCTCGTCTGCCCTCAGTTCCAGGATACGCACCCGCCGCTGGCGCGCTTTTGCCGCGGTTTGGAAAAGCTGTTCCTGCATGGCGTGCAGTCCAACATCTATCTGACGCCGCCGGCCGCAAAGGGTTTCCGGCCGCATTTCGACTCGCATGATGTGCTGGTGCTGCAGGTCTCGGGCCGCAAAACCTGGCGCGTCTGGGATGGTCAGCCCATCCCGCATCCCACGCGCAACACGCCCTGGGATGGCCAGACGCAGCCTATGGGCGAGCCTAACATCGTGGTGCTGGAACCAGGCGATGCGCTCTACATCCCGCGCGGCGTGATGCATGACGCATCGACTGAACCGGGTAAGGCCTCGCTGCACATCACGCTGGGCTTCCTGGAAAGCTCCTGGGCTGATGCGCTGCGCAAGCTGCTGGACGGTGAGGAACAACAGAACATCGCGCTCCGCGAGGCCGTGCCCACCTGGCGCCTCACCGAGCCTGACGCCATGCAGGGCATGCTGGATGGTCTGCGGGACCGGCTGGACAGCATCGCGGGCCAGGCCCAGGCGGAACGGCTTTCCATGATCCTGCTGGACACGCTGGCGCATGACCGCCAGCCATTGCCCGCGCGCGGCCTGTTCCTGGTGCCGCTGGCCGAAGGCGCGGTGATGCGCCTGGCCGATGGCATGCACCACCATGTCGCGGTCGCCGCCGATGGCGGCGCTGTGCTGCGCTGGACCAGCGGCGAAATCCCGCTGGGCGAGGCCGAGCAGGGCTGGCTGGATGCGCTGACCGAAGGCGCCAGCGCCGATACCCTGGGCGAAGGCGCGCTGGACTTCATGCAGCGCCTGCAACGTAACGGTTTGCTGGAGGCGGTGTAGCCGCCTCACACAGCGGCACCGCCCGCGTGGCGGTGCTGCCCTGTCGAGATCGGCCGCAGCCTACTCGGCTGCCCGCTCCTGCTGCACCGAGGCGGGCGGTTCATAGGCCGCGATGCGCGCTTCCATGGCCGCGGTCTCGCTGTTGTCGCCGCGCATGCCTTCCAGCATGCGGCGCGCCAGGCCCTCCACCGTCAGGTCCTCGGTCACGGCCGAAAGCGCCACGGCCGCGCCCATGCGGCGTTCCAGCGCGGTGCGCAGTTCCATGCCGCCCAGGCTGTCCAGGCCAAGGCCTGGCAGCGGTGCATCCACGGCAATGGCGGCCGGCGGCAGGCGCAGGATGCGGCCCAATTCGCCGCGCACCGCCTCACGGATCAGGCCCAGCGCGTCGTCATCGCCCAGGCCCTCGCAGCGGGCGCGCAGGTCGCCGCCCTCACCCTCTGAGCCGGCTTCCACGCCGGCGCGGACGGCGGCGAAAATGGGTTCCTTCAGCACGGCCAGCGCGCTGGAACTCTGCTGCCACAGGATGCGTGCCACACCCGCGACCGGCACGCCGGAGGCCAGGATGGCCGGCAGCCGTTCCAGGCATTCCGCGGCCGGCAGGGCCACGGCACCCAGGCGGCGCGACAGGCCGGCGGCGGCGTTCTCGTCCTTCGCCAGCACGCCCACATCCAGGATCGGGCCCCAGGCCACGGCGCAGCCCGGGCGGCCAGCGGCGGCGCGGCGGCGCGCGATCGCCTCCAGCGCCGCATTGGCCGCGACATAGGCGGCCTGACCAGGGCTGCCCACCGGCACGGTGGCGCTGCTGAACAGCAGGAACATCCGCAGCGGATCGCGCGCTGTCAGGCGGTCCAGGTGCTCGGCCACGGTCAGCTTGGCGGCCAGGACGCGAGCGGTGCGCTTGGCGTCCAGGCCTGCGGCGGTGCCGTCATCGAAGACGGCGGCGGCGTGCACCACGCCTGTGATCGGGCCAAGCTGCGCGCGCACGCGTTCCAGGGTCGCGGCCAGGGCCACCCCATCGGTCGCGTCCACGGCGAAGGCGGCGCCGCCCAGTTCGGCCACGACCTCAGCCGCACCCGGCGTCTCGCCGCCTCGGCGCGAGAGCAAGGCGAAGCTCTCCACCCCTTGCGTCTTGAGCCAGCGTGCGGCGGACAGGCCGAAGCCCTGCACGCCACCCACGACGACGACGGCGCCGCCGGCCGGGTTCCATTCCCGCGCGGCCACGGCGACCGCCGGTTCGGGCGGCGTGATCACCAGCTTGCCGATATGGCTGCTGGCTTGCAGCGTGCGGAAGGCGGCCTCGGCTTCCACGGCGCTGCGCAGCGCGAAGGGCAGGGCACGGAATGCCCCGCTGTCCAGGCGTTCGGCGATGCTCGCCAAAAGGCGCGAGGCGACGGCCGGGCGTGCGCGCGGCAATTCGTCCACATCGACGGCGAAATAGGTCACGTTGCGGCGCATCGGGCGCAGCGCGACGCGGCGGTTTTCGGCGTAGTCGCGCTTGCCCAGTTCGATGAAGCGGCCGAAGGGGCGCATAAGCCCCAGCGTGCGCTCCATCGCATCCCCGGCCAGCGAGTTCACCGCCACATCCACGCCCGGGATGCCCGCCGCGCGCAGCGCATCGGCGAAGGCGGCGTCACGGCTGTCCAGCACCAGTTCGGCGCCGGCCTCGCGCAGGAAGGCGCGCTTGGCAGCGGATCCGGCGGTTGCCACCACGCGCGCGCCGGCATTCAGCGCCACTTGCAGCGCGGCCAGACCCACCGCGCCGGCGCCGCCATGGATCAGCACCACTTCGCCGGGTTCGATCCGCGCCATTTCCTCCAGCGCATAGACGGCCGTCATGAATGCCACCGGCACGGTAGCGGCGGCAGCGGGCGAGAGGCTTTCCGGCCGGCGCGCCAGCGCATCGGCGCGCGTCAGCACCTGGCCGGCGATCGCCTTGGGCGCAAAGCCGAACACATGGTCACCCACACGCCAGGGCGAGCCGGGGCCGACCGCCTCCACCACGCCCGCGCATTCGATGCCAAGGCCCGGCCCCGCGAAACCGGGCAGCAGCGTTTCCTCGGGCAGCAGGCCCTGCGCCCACATCAGGTCGCGGAAATTCAGGCCGGCGGCTTCCACGCGCAGCAGCACTTCCTCTGGGCCGGGTGCCGCGCTGTCCATCGCCACCCATTGCAGCGAACCGAGCGAGCCGGGCTGCGTGATCGCCAGGCGGCGCGGCCCGGGCGCTGTGGCCAGGGCCGGCAGGCCGGGCATCAGGCGCGGCACCAGCCGCGCATCGGGGGTCAGCGTGACCTCGGCCTCGGGCTCCGCTTCCTGCACCAGTTCGGCCAGCAGACGGCGCGCCGCATCGGGCGCCGACAGGCCCGGATCAATGTCATAGCTCTTGAGCTTCAGCGCCGGCATTTCATTGGCCACCACGCGCGCCATCGCCTGTGCCGCGGCCGCCGCCGGGCCATGCGCCGCACCCATCGTCACGATGCGCAGCCCCGCCACAGCACCTTGCGCCGCCGCCGCCAGATGCGCGAATTGCGCCAGCGTGCCGCCCAGTGCCGAGGCCTCATCGGCCGGCGCTGTGATCACCACCAGCAGCGTGTTCTGCAACGCCCGTGTCGAGAGCTTGCCGGCATCGGCCAGGGTGCTGGTCTGCACCTCCGCCCCGCGCGACTGCGCCAGTTGCGCAAGCGCGCCGCGCAGCGCGGCCCCGCCGGCATCGGCCACCAGCACCAGCTTGCGCGAGAACGGCGCGGGCAGTACGGCGGCGCCCTGCGGCGCGCGCGCCATCAGCACGGCGGCCGGCAGCGCCGAACCCGCCAGCTTGCGCGCCCATACATCCTGCCAGCCGGCTTCGGACAGCGCCTCGGTCCAGGCGGTTTCGTCGGGCAGGTCGTTTGCGTCCCACCAGACCGGGTCCTGGCCCAGCGTGAAGTCCCACAGTGCGCCGGGCATGGCCTCGGCCAGCAGCAACGCGCCGCCGGCCGCACTCGCGTGGCGCAGCGCCACGGCCAAGGGCGAATCGCCAGCATGACTGCCGCCGCGCAGCTTCAATTCCGAAAGCTGGCCCACGACGATATCGGCCACCATGGGCGGCTTTTCGCTGCCCAGCGGGTCCCAGGCGGAGGTGTCGAATTCGACACCCGCGCCGGGCGTCTGCGGCGGCTTGCCCTCGGGCAGGGAAGCCGCATGCAGGATGACCCGCCGGCCAGAGGCCGCGAGCCGTGCGGCCAGCAGCCGCGTCAGCGGGCCAGGGCCGGCGGCGATTTCCAGCACGCGCAGCGGCCGGCCCATCGGCCAGGTGGCGGCCAGCGCACCGGCGGCATCCGCCAGGGCATGGGCAATCGCCTCGAAGCTCGCGGCATCGGCGCTGGGCATCGGTGCCGGCAGGCGCGGGCCTGAGATCGGTGCCTGTTCTGCGGCCTCCGCCAGCCAGGCCAGTTCATGGGCCAAGGCCGGCTGTTCGATCAGCACCTGGCGCCAGATATCGGCACGCGGCGGCATGTCATCCACGCCGGCCAAGCCACGTAAAGCATCGGCATACACGCCGGCCGGCGCGCCATTCACCAGGGCTTCGCTGGCGGCAGCGGCGGCATAGGCTTCCAGCAGGAGCGCGGCTTCCGAGATATCGGCCGCGGCATCCGCGGCGGCCACAGCGGCGGCTGCGGGCGCCAGGTCCAGCGGCGGCCCGGCTTCGGCCAGCGCGGGCGCGGGTAGCAATTCCAGGCGGAAGATGTCATGCGCCGCGTCGGCGCGGCCGGGCAGGCGCAGTTTCTGCACCCAGCAGCCCTCGACCATGGCCACCGGCTCGCCCGCGCCATCGCGCAGCACCAGATCGGCCGAGGCCGAACGTTCACCGCGCACCGTCAGCCGGATATCGGCACTGGCCGCGGCCGGCGCGTTGCGGCGCACCACCAGCCGCGTCATGCGCACCGGCACGAAGCCATGGCCGGCCTCGATGCCGCCATCCTCCAGCAGGCCGATCATGCCCTGCATGGCGCCGTCCAGCCGCACCGGATGCAGCAGAAAGCCGTCATCGGAGGGCGCTTCGGCGGGCAAAACCAGGGTGGCGCGCGCACTGCGATCCGCGGCGTCGATCGCCAGTTGCGCGACAGGGCGGAAGGCCGGGCCATAATCCAGCCCGGCCACGGATGCGGCTGCGACCAGATATTCCGTGGTCATCATGCGCGGCGCGATGGCCGGCAGGGGGGCTGGTGCGTCCGGCAGGCGCGGCGTGTCCAGCACGCGGCCGCGCGCGTGCAGCGACCAGGGCTCGTCGGACAGCCGGCGGCGCGATTCAAGGGTGAAGAGCCCGTCCTCGTCGATCCGCGCGCGGGTTTCGCGGGCCTTGTCATCCTCCAGCGGCAAGGCGCGGAGGATCATGAATTCCGTCACCTCCAGCGCGGCGGCCTCGGGGTGGCGGGCGGCGCCGGCGGCGAGCGCCATTTCCAGCATGCCGGCCGCTGGGAAGACGGCATCCCCGGCCAGCTTGTGATCAGCCAGCCAGGGGTCAGCGGCCAGGTCCAGATGGCGCGTCCATTCGCGCTTGTCGGGGCCCCGCCGGAAGCCCAGCAGGGCATGGTCCGCCACCTGGTCGGCGAAGAGAATGCGTTCCTGCGTGCGCGGCACCATCGCGGGCGAGCGTTCGAAGGGCGCGCGGGGCAGGCCCTGGGCGGTGGCGGGGCCGGCGTAATGCGGGGCCAGACGCGGGTCCGCGCCCTGCGCCACGGCGCGGTCCACCATGGGCGGAATGGGGTCGCCCGCCGCGTCGCGCTTCGAGAGGCTGTGGGTATAGGCGGCCTCGCTGCCCGCTGCGCGCAGCCCTTCGCGCAGATAGGAGAGCAGCACCGGGTTCGGCCCGATCTCGATGAACAGGCGCGGCGAGAACTTCACCGCCCGCGTCAGCGCTCCCTGGAAATCCACCGGTTCGCGCAGATTGCGCCACCAATAGGCCGCGTTGCAATGCGTGGCATCCAGCACCTCGGCCGTCACGGTGGAGACCATGGGCACGCGCGGCGAGCGGCCGCGCATTCCGCGCAGGTCGCGCAGCAGCCCAGCCTTCACCGAGTCCATGTAGGCGGAGTGGAAAGCGTAATCGAGGTCGAGCGGGATGTACGACCAGCGCTGCTCCTTCGCCGCCGCATCCAGGCGCAGCAGCGCCGCCGGCGGGCCGGCCACGGTGATGGCGCCGGGTGCGTTGACGGCGGCGATTTCCAGCGCCGGCTCGCCTTCCATGCTGCACGCCGCGAGCACTGGCGCTGCCTGTTCTGCGCTGGCGCCCAATGCCGCCATGCGGCCCTGGCCTCGGGTTTCATGCTGCTGGTGGCTGCGCGCCACGATCAGCCGGCAGGCGGCTTGCATGCTCAGCAGCCCGCAAGCCCAGGCGGCCGCGACCTCGCCCACGGAATGGCCCAGCACCACGCTGGGCGTGATGCCCTGTTCGGCCAGCGCCGCGACAACGCCCAACTGCACCGCGAAGAGCAAGGGCTGCGCATGGTCGGTGGCGGCCAGGGTTTCGGCATCGACGCCCGCGGTCAGAAGCTTGGCCACCGACCAGCCGAGCAACGGCTTGAGATGCTGGTCAGCCTCACGCACTGCCTTGCGGAAGGTGGCATTGGCCACCATCGCGGCCTGCGCCATGCCGGCCCATTGCGCGCCATTGCCGCTGAATACGAAGGCCACGCCATGGCCGCGCGCGGCGGTGCTGGCGGTGATGCCGGTGGTGTCCTCGCCGCCGCGCCAGGCGCGGATGCGGGCGGCCATTTCGGCCGGCTTGGCGCCGCGCACCACAAGCCGCTGCGCCAGCAGGTCACGGTGATGCGCCTGGCCGCGGATCATCGCGGCGGCTTCGGCGGTGGTGGCGCCGTCCAGTGCTGCGGCCCAGCCTTCGGCAAGGCCCGCCAGCGCGCCTTCGGAGCGCGCGGAGAGCAGCACTGGCGGCAGCTTGCTGACGCGCGCGGGCACGCTGCGCGCCTTGCGTGGCGCCGGCGCGCCGGCCACCAGCACGCCTGCATTGGTGCCGCCAAACCCGAAACTGTTGACGCCGATCACCGCATTCTCGGCCGAGGGTAGCGGTTGCAGCTTCGTTGCCACCTGCATGCCGAGCTTGGCGAAATCGATGTTCGGGTTGGGTTGCTCGTAATTGAGGCTGGGCGGCACCTGGCCGTGCTTCAGGATCAGCAGCGCCTTGGCCAGGCCCACCAGGCCGGAAGCGGCTTCGGTATGGCCGATATTGGTCTTGGCGGAGCCCAGCAGCAGCGGTGCGGCCTTGCCACGACGGCTGGCCACCGCGCGGCCGATGGCCCCGGCCTCGATCGGGTCGCCGGCGGCGGTGCCGGTGCCA
>JAPLOK010000457.1 GCA_026400775.1 Alphaproteobacteria bacterium
CCCGGGCGCGCCGGCGGCAAGGATGGCGCGCTTCACGTTATGCGGCGTCAGGCCGCCGGCCAGCAGCCAGGGGCGTGGTACGGTCAAACCGGCCAGCAGCGACCATTCGAAGGGATGCGCATTGCCGCCGGGCAGCGGGGCGTCCGGCGCGGGCTTGGCGTCGAGCAGGACGCGGTCGACCACGGGCGCGTAGCCGGCCAACGCGTCGAGGCCGCCACGGGTGGCGATGCCGATCGCCTTCATGACCGGCAGGCCGAATCGCGCGGGGATATCGGCGCAGCGCGCCGGGCTTTCGCTGCCATGCAATTGCAGGATGTCGAGCGGCGCGGCGGCCAGGGTTTCGGCAAGCTGCGCGTCGTCGGCATCCACGAACAGCCCGACACAGAGCGGCCCGCCGGGCAGGCCCGCCGGCAGCGCGCCCGCCAACAGCGCGCCCGCCTGGGCCGGCGTAACCGCGCGCGGCGAGGCCGGGAAGAACACGAAGCCCAACATATCGGCCCCCGCGGCCACCGCGGCATCAACAGCCACAGCATCCTTCAGGCCACAAATTTTCACATCGAGGTGGTGGCGGGGCGGCATTGGGCTATGGATGCGGCATGCGAGCCGTTCGTGGCAAGGGGCATTGCATTGCGGCGTCCGGCGACACGGTCTAAGGCGACGCCTTCTTTCCGGGTCCGAACGAACCCAAAGGAATAGCGATGAAGCGTGCGTTGATCACTGGCGTGACGGGGCAGGATGGTGCCTACCTGTCGCAATTGCTGCTGGGCAAGGGCTATAAGGTATACGGTTTGCTGCGCCGTTCCGCCTCGGCGGATGTGGTGGGAGAGCGGCTGCGCTGGCTCGGCATTCTGGACGAGGTCGAGCTGGTCGATGGCAACCTGACCGACATCTCCTCCCTGATCCGCGTGATCCAGCAGAGCGAGCCGGACGAGGTCTATAACCTCGGCGCGCAGAGCTTCGTGAAGGCGTCCTGGAACCAGCCGCTGCTGACCGGCAATGTCACCGCGATCGGCGCGGGCAACATGCTGGAAGCGGTTCGCCTGGTGCGACCCCAGGCGCGCTTCTACCAGGCGTCTTCGAGCGAGATGTACGGACTGATCCAGGAAGCGCACCAGAACGAGAAGACGCCCTTCTACCCGCGCAGCCCCTATGCGGTGGCGAAGCTGTATGCCCATTGGCTGACGGTGAACTACCGCGAGAGCTTCGGCCTTCATGCCTCCAGCGGCATCCTGTTCAACCACGAAAGCCCGCTGCGCGGCATCGAGTTCGTGACGCGCAAGGTCACCGACGCTGTCGCGCGCATCAAGCTCGGCCTGGCCCGCGAACTGCCCATGGGCAACCTGGACGCGACGCGCGACTGGGGCCATGCGCGCGACTATGTGCGCGGCATGTGGCTGATGCTGCAGCAGGACACGCCCGATGATTATGTGCTGGCGACGGGGCGCACTGTCAGCGTGCGCGAATTCTGCCGCCTGGCCTTCGCGCATGTGGGCCTGAACTACCAGGATTACGTCCGCGTCGACCCCGCCTTCCTGCGCCCGGCCGAAGTGGATGTGCTATTGGGCGACCCGGCCAAGGCCAAGCAGGCACTGGGCTGGAGCGCGGATGTTACGCTGGAGCAGTTGGTGGCTGAAATGGTGGAAGCCGATCTGGCGCGACACACGGCACGAGGCTGACCCATCATGACCGAGACGAAACGCCCGCGGCTCGCGATCATCTCGTCCTGGAACGACAGCTGCGGCAATGCCTCCTACACCTATGTCCTGAAGAAGGAATTCGAGAGGCATTATGATGTGGAGGTGCTGGGCCTCGACCTCTATCTGCTGAAGCAGACCGGCCGCATCTTCCGCCGCCGCGCCCGCCAGCATATCCAAGAGATGGCCGCGAAACTGCGCGAATTCGACTATGTGAACATGCAGTTCGAGGCCGGGCTCTACGGCGCGACCATCCATGACATCTGGCGCAACGTGCGCACGTTGATGGATGCGGCGCCGAACCTCATCCTGACGATGCACCGCATCGACACCGAGAACAATTCGCTGCTGAAGGACATCGTGCTGTCCTTCGTGACCTTCTCGGTGCGCCCGCTCCGGCAGCGGCGTTCTCTCTACAACTACGCCTGGCTCTACAAGAAGATGATCCTGCACGTGCGCAAGCTCGCACGGCACAAGAATGCCTGGATCAAGGTGCACACCAAGCGCGAGAAGCGCATCGTCGAGGACTTCTTCGACTTCCACGGCGTGATGGACGCACCGCTGGCCTTCCTGGACGCGCAGGAACGTGACCGCGTACTGGCCGATCTGCGGCCCGCAGCACTGCGCGAACGCTACAACCTGCCGGCGGATGCCAAGGTCATTGGCGCCTTCGGCTATATCGCCAACTACAAGGGCTTTGAGGACCTGATCCGCGCGCTGCGCCTGCTGCCGGAGAACTGGTACCTGCTGGTGGTGGGCAGCCAGCATCCGCAATCCATCAAGCCCTGGACCAGTGTGGACGCCTATCTCGCCAAGCTTCTGCTGGAGGTCGAGACGCCGCTCGCCCGTCAGTTCGACCTGCTGCCGCGTGACCTGCGCGGCCGCCTGCAGATCGACGCCGATCTGGGCGCCTTGCAGGGCATCGTACCCGACGGGCCAAGCCTGACCGATCGCGTTCGCTTCGTCGGCAATGTCGATGATGACGAGTTCACCTTCATGCTGCGCAATTCCGACGCGGTTGTGCTGCCGTATTTGGAAGTGGGGCAGAGCATGTCCGGCGTGATCGCGCTGGCGATCGAAAGCGGGGCGCGGCTGTTCTGCTCGAACAACCTCTCCTTCGCCGAGGCGCGGCGCTACTACGGAGATGTGTTCTCACGCTTCGACATGGGCAACTACATTGAGATCGCCCAGCGCGTAAAATACGACACCGCCGACTACAGCGAACAGCGGGAGAAGATGTTCCAGAAGTACAGCATCTCCACCCTGGTCGATCTGCAGTGCCGGATGTTCGAAGGAAGGGTTGGCTAACCCATGGATTGGTCCAGGGAACGAGTGATGATCACCGGCGCCGGCGGCGTGCTGGGCCGCGCGCTGGCCCGCCAGGTGGCAGGCTTGAAGCCCGCGCATCTGGCCACACCGGGCCGCGCCGATTGCGACCTGCTGGACGCGACCTCCACACGCGCGATGTTCGAGGTGCTGCGCCCGACCATCGTGATGCACCTGGCCGGCCGCGTTTCCGGCGTGCAGGGCAACATGTCCTTCGCGGGGCTGGCCTTTCGCGACAACACGATCATCAACATGAACGTGATCGAGGCGGCGCAGCATGTGGGCGTGCGGAAGTTCGTAGGCGCCGGGACGGTCGCCGTCTTTGCCGACCGCCCCGACCGCGCCATCACGGAGGACGATATCTGGCAAGGCCCGCCGCATGGCTCGGAAGCTGCCTATGCCCATGCCAAGCTCGGCATGCTGGCACAGCTTCAGGCCTATCAAAAGCAATACGGCATGGACTACGCCTATCTGCTCTATACCAATCTCTACGGCCCGCATGACCGCTTTGATGAGCAATACGGCCATGTCGTGCCCTCGCTCATCTCACGCTTCCACCGGCTGACGCGCGAAGCAGCTCCGGAACTGGTGGTCTGGGGCGATGGCTCACCCACGCGGGATTTCCTCTTCGCCGAGGACGCCGCCAGCGCCACCATCGCCTGCGCCGAAAAGGCGACCGGGCCGGTGAATGTCGCGACCGGTCATTCCATCCCGATCCGCAGCATGGTGGAGACGCTGCATCGCATCTCGGGCTTCCAGGGCAAGCTCGTGTGGGACACGACGAAGCCGCTGGGCCAGCTGGTGCGCAGCTACGAAACGCAGCGCCTGCGGGCCACCGGCTGGCAGCCGGCGCATACGCTGGAACAGGGGCTGCGAGCCACCTGGGAATGGTTCGAGACGGCGGGGCAGGTGCGGCGTTGAGTGACCGCTTGAGAATGCTGGCGACTGAATATGGGCGAGGGATTTTTCGCCCCTGAAAGGCGCTGGGCGCGGCCGATGCTTGCTGCATTCCGCCTCATTGCATCCCGCTCTATGCCGCGCTGCGGTCCCACAGATTCGGCACAACCTCCGCCGTGTAGCCCGAGATGAATTCGCGCGCCGCACCCGTCGCGGGGTCGAACACCGACCGCCGGATCGCGCCGATATTCGCGCCATAGACATGGATGGAAATGCTGGTGCGGTCGGCGAAGGCATTCTCCACCACATGGATATCCTCGGCACCCGGCTCCACGCAGATCACCTCACCCGGCCGCAACCGATCCACCTGCCCTTCGCGCATGGGCACGCCGGGCAAGATGGTGGTCGAGACTTCCTCACCCCGCAGCATGCCGACCAGCCCCCAGGTCATGTGGTTGTGCACCGGCGTGCGCTGCCCAGGCCCCCACACGAAGGACACCACCGAGAAGCGCTCCAGCGGGTCGCAATGCAGCAGGTATTGCCGATAGCTGGGGCCGGGTTCGGCGAAGGCATCGGGCAGCCAGTCGTCATCGCGCACCAGCGCGGCGAGCATGTCGCGGCCTTGGGTGAACCAGTGCTCCAGCGGTGGTGCGGCCTCGGCCAGGCGGGTCATGCCCTGGATGAAGTCGCGCAGGCGTTCGATGCGGGCCAAGGTCTTATCGTCCCAGATTGAAGAAGCTGCTGACGCGCGCCAGAGCATCGGCGCGCGCCACAAGATCGGTTCCGTAATGCGCCACGCCATTGCCATTCGCCGTGAAGGCCAGGCCGGAGCGCGCGCGGATCGGCGTATTGGGCGCATCGAATCCGTGATGCGCGCCGGGATAGGCGTGGTAGGTGATGCGCTGCGGATCACGCGCGGCAAGCTGCGCGCAAGGTGCCGCGGGCGTCCAGTCATCGGCCTCGCCGATCAGGATCAGCAACGGTTGCGCTGGGCGCCACAGCCCGACGCGATTCACCGCGTTGCAGCCGGGATAGAAGGCGATCATGCGTCCAATCGGTGCGGTCTGCGCCGCGCCAGCCGCCCACAGCACGGTCGAACCACCATGCGACCAGCCGACCACATCCACCGGCAGGCCTTGTCCGAAGGGCTGCGCCGAGAGCCAACGCGCGGCAGCCATGGTGTCGGCCACACGTTCGCGGCCAGGAAGAACCCCTCGGCCACGCTGCGTGCATTGCTCGCCCTCGCCACGGCTGGCGAAGCTGTCAGGCAGCAGGAAGGCGCGGCCGGCATCGGTGAAATGCCGCGCCCAGGCCATATACAGCGCGGTGGGCTGACCATCGGCGCGGCGGAAGCCGGCGCAGCCATGAAGGCCCAGCACAGCGGGGCCGCGCGGCGGCCCCTCGGGCAGGAAAAGCTCGGCCGTCAGCGTCACGCCATCGGGACCGGGCAACGAAATCATGCGCTGCTGCATCGCGCAGGCGGGTGCTGCGACTAGCAACATCAGGGCAAGGATCCGGCGTATGCGTCAAGCGTGCGCCGGCCCCGGCCGCCATGCAAGACAGGCTTCCACCGCCCGCCGCGCTGTGGCAGCATCCGCACGTTGAGGAACCCGCACATGACAAGCCAGCACCCTGAGACCATCGCGCTCCATGGCGGCTCGCACCGCGCCG
>JAPLOK010000140.1 GCA_026400775.1 Alphaproteobacteria bacterium
AATTGCTGCTGGTGGCCGATGCCGTCGCGCGCGAGAAAATGATCGAGCGCGAAGAGGTCATCGATGCCATGGAGCAGGCCATGGGCAAGGCCGGCCGAGCGAAATACGGCCTGGAGAAGGACATCCGCGCCACCATCGACCGCAAGAGCGGCGAGGTGAAGCTCTCGCGGTGGACCGAGGTGGTGGAGGCAGAGCCGCCCGAGAATGAAGCCACGCAAATACCGCTGCGCATCGCACAGAAGGTCAAGCCCGGCATCGCGGTGGGCGAGTTCATCATCGACCCGCTGCCGCCGATCGATTTCGGCCGCATCGCGGCCCAGACTGCCAAGCAGGTGATCGTGCAGCGGGTGCGCGAAGTCGAGCGCAAGAAGCAGTTCGACGAATACAAGGACCGCGTGGGCGAGGTCATCAACGGCGTCGTCAAGCGCACCGAGTACGGCAATCTGATGGTCGATCTGGGCCGTTCGGAAGCGCTGCTGCGGCGTGACGAGACCATCATGCGCGAGGCCTTCAAGAACGGCGATCGCGTGCGCGCTTATATCTACGACGTGCGCGAGGAGACGCGCGGGCCGCAGATCTTCCTCTCGCGCACGCATCCAGGGTTCCTGGCCAAGCTCTTCGCGCAGGAAGTGCCGGAAATCTATGATGGCATCATCGAGATCAAGGCGGTGGCGCGCGACCCTGGCTCGCGCGCCAAGATGGCCGTGATCAGCCGCGATTCCAGCATCGACCCGGTCGGCGCCTGCGTGGGTATGCGCGGCTCGCGCGTGCAAGCGGTTGTCGCCGAATTGCAGGGCGAGAAGATCGACATCATCCCCTGGTCCAACGACCCCGCGACCTTCATCGTCAACGCGCTCGCGCCGGCGGAAGTGTCCAAGGTGGTGCTGGATGAGGACGGCAAGCGCTGCGAAGTGGTGGTGCCCGATGACCAGCTCTCGCTCGCGATCGGCCGCCGCGGGCAGAATGTGCGCCTGGCCAGCCAGCTCACCCGCTTCGACATCGACATCCTGACCGAGGCCGAGGAATCCGAGCGCCGCCAGGAAGACTTCCGCAAGCGCACCGGCCTGTTCGTCGAAGCGCTGGACGTGGATGACGTGATCGCCGGCCTGCTCGTGCAGGAGGGCTTCACCAGCATCGAGGAAGTGGTCGCCGCCGAGGATGAGGAAGTCGCCTCCATCGAGGGCTTCGACGAGAACATCGCCATCGAGCTGAAGCGCCGCGCCGCGGAATGGCTTGAGCGCCGCGATGTGGAGCTGGACGCCAAGCGCCGCGAACTGGGCGTGGAGGACAGCATCGCCGAATACGAGAACTTCACGCCGACGATGCTGGTCGCGCTCGGTGAGAAGGGCGTCAAGACGCTCGACGACCTGGCCGACCTGGCCGGCGATGAGCTGATCGAAATCCTCGGCGAAGGTGCGATGGACGAAGACACCGCGAACGCCATCATCATGGATGCGCGCAAGCATTGGTTCGCCGAAGGGGATGATGCCGCCAGCTGACCCCGACCAGGAGACCGGCCCACTCCGCCGCTGCATCGTCACGCGAGAGACGTTGCCGAAAGAGGCGATGCTGCGTTTCGTGCTGTCGCCCGACGGGGTGGTGGTGCCTGATGTCGCGGCGCGCCTGCCTGGGCGGGGGATGTGGGTGAAGTCCGCGCCAGGGCTGCTGGAGCAGGCGATGAAGAAAGGCGCCTTCGCGCGCGCCGCGAAGGCGCAGGTGGAGGTGCCGCCGGAGCTGGTGGCCCAGGCCACCCAACTGCTGCGCGCCCGCCTGGCCGACAGCTTGGGGCTGGCGCGCCGCGCGGGCCAGGCCGTGTCAGGCTTCCAGAAGGTGCGTGAGGCGCTTGTGGAGGGTCGGGTGGCCTTGTTGCTGGAGGCCGGCAATGGCAGCCCTGCGGAACGCGCAAGGCTGCTCGGCGGGCATGCAGCAGTTGTCGTGATGGCGCTGGATACCGATGTATTGGGGCGCGTCTTCGGGCGTGAGATCGCGGCGCATGTAGCGGTGATGCCAGGGCGCTTGGCGCAGGCCATCGCGGCGGATGCGCAAAGGCTGGAGGCACTGGGAATTCCGGCATGAATGTGCATGCGCCATTGCGGGCGCGGGTGCAAAGGTTTAGGGCAAAAGCGACGTATTGCTCCGCAGTACGGTGCTATACGCGGCGGATCGGATAAAGAACTTCGAATGAGCGACAAGAACGAGCAGGACCAGGCCAAAGGCCGCCTCAGCCTGCGGCCCGGTGGCCGCCTGGAACTGGGGAAGACTGAAGCTGCCGGCAGCGTCCGGCAGAGCTTCAGTCATGGCCGCAGCAAGGTTGTGCAGGTGGAGGTGCTGAAGAAGCGCACCGTGTTGCCGGCCGCCAAGCCCGGAGCCCCTGCCCCCAAGCCCGACACGACGCCAGAGCCCGCGCCTGCCCAGACCGTTGCGCCCGCTGCGCCCGCTCCTGTGCAACAGCCGCCAGGCCGTCCGCTGACCCAGGCCGAACAGGCCATCCGCCAGCGCGTCCTGGACGAGCAGCGCAAGGTGGACGCACAGCGCGAAAAGGACCGCGCCGATCGCGAAGCGCGCGAGGCCCAGGCCCTCCTGGTGCGCAGCGCCGCAGAAGAAGCTGCGCGCCGCGCCGCCGAGGATGAACGCCGCCGCGCGGAGGCCGAAAGCGCGCCACCGCCGCCGCCGCCAGCGCCCACAGCCGCGCCGGAGCCGACGCCAGCCAGCGCCGAAGCCCCGCCTTCGCCCCGCCCAG
Organism: Alphaproteobacteria bacterium; assembly: GCA_026400775.1. Classification (GTDB taxonomy): domain Bacteria; phylum Pseudomonadota; class Alphaproteobacteria; order Acetobacterales; family Acetobacteraceae; genus Rhodovarius. The sequence goes on from JAPLOK010000140.1 coordinate 2,741, forward strand.
CCGCGCCAGCACGCCCGCAGGGCGGATATGCGCCGCGGCCGCCGCGCGATGGCGATGCGCCGCGTCCGCAGGGTGATTTCCAACGCGGCCCACGCCCCGAGGGCGGTGGCTATGCGCCACGTCCGCCCGGTGGCCCTCGTCCGGAAGGGGGTGGCTATGCCGCGCGCCCGCCCGGCGGTCCGCGCCCCGAAGGCGGTGGCTATGCCGCGCGCCCGCCCGGCGGTCCGCGCCCCGAAGGTGGCTATCAGCAGCGCCCGCAGGGTGACTACCCGCCGCGCGGTCCGCGCCCCGAAGGCGGCTATCCGCCGCGTGGCCCGCGCCCTGAAGGCGGCTATCCGCCGCGTGGCCCGCGCCCTGAAGGCGCAGGCGGCTATGGTGCGCGGCCTGCCGGCCCTGGTGGCCCGCCGCGTGGTCCGCGCCCGGATGGCACAG
>JAPLOK010000042.1 GCA_026400775.1 Alphaproteobacteria bacterium
GCCGATCGCATGCTGGACATGGGCTTCATCCCGGATGTGGAGCGCATCGTCTCCATGCTGCCGGGCATGCGGCAGACGCTGTTCTTCAGCGCGACCATGGCGCCGGAAATTCGCCGCCTGGCCGATGCCTTCCTGTCGAACCCGAAGGAGATTTCGGTCTCCGCCCCCGCATCAGTTGCGACCACCATCACCGCGGGCCTGGTCTATGTGCAGCCGCACGACAAGCGCGAGGCGCTGCGCCGGCTGATCCGCTCGGAGGAGATTCACAACGCGCTGATCTTCTGCAACCGCAAGGTTGAAGTAGACATCCTGTTCAAGTCGCTGCGCAAGCACGGCTTCAAGGTGGGTGCGCTGCATGGCGATTTGGACCAGTCGGTGCGCTTTGCCACGCTGAACGCCTTCAAGGCGGGTGAGTTGCAGCTGCTGGTATGCAGCGATGTGGCGGCGCGCGGGATCGATATCGGCGGGCTTTCGCACGTGTTCAATTTCGACGTGCCGATCCACTCGGAAGACTATGTGCACCGCATCGGCCGCACCGGCCGTGCGGGGCGCGAGGGCAAGGCCTTCTCCATCGCGACCGCCGATGATGTGCGCTTCGTGACCGGCATCGAGAAACTGACCGGGCGCGAAATTCCGCGCATCGCAGTGCCGGGGCTCGATGAAGTAACGGCGCAGGACCTGGCCGACGCGGCGCTGCGCAAGCGCGGCCGTGGGCGGGGTGGTGCGCCAGAGCGTGGGCGCGATGCGCGTGGCCGCGGCGGTGACCGCCGGCCTGGGCGTGAAGAGCGCCCGCGACGCGAGGGCGAGGAACGCCCGCGCCGGGATGACCGGCCGCGCCGCGAGGGGGAGGATCGTCCGCGCCGCGATGAGGCACGCGCCGATGACCGGCCGCGTCGTGACGACCGCCCGCGCCGGGATGATGCTCCGCGCCCGCCCCGCGATGAGTCTTCGCGCACGCAACGGGACGACGCGCCGCGCGCCGCGCGCGAGGACCGTCCGCGCCGGGATGATGCGCGCCCACCGCGCGATGATGCGCCTCGCACCGCGCGGGACGACGACCGCCGCGACCGCTATCGTCGCGATGATCTCGGCCCCTCCGTGCGCGGCTTCGGCGATGCCACCCCCGCCTTCATGCTGGTCCAGGCCCGCCGCGCGCGCCCAGCGCCAGCGACCGAGCCTGCCGAAGAAGCCGCACCCGCCGCCTGATGTTTCGCCCGCCGGGCACGCCCGGCGGCACCTACCGAGGACAACGCCATGAACGCGATCTCGCCCCCACGCGCCAGCTTCGTCTGGGACGATGCCTTCCTGCTAAACGAGCAGCTGACCGAAGACGAACGCCTGATCCAGGAGGCAGCGCGCGCCTTCTGCGCCGACCGGCTGATGCCGGGCGTGCTGATGGCCAACCGGCACGAGACCTTCGACCGCTCCATCATGAACGCCTTCGGCGAGCAGGGTTTCCTGGGCGCCACGCTAGAAGGCTATGGCTGCGCCGGCGTGTCCTATGTGGCCTATGGCCTGATGGCGCGCGAAGTCGAGCGCGTGGACAGCGGCTACCGTTCGGCGTTTTCCGTGCAGTCCAGCCTGGTGATGTTCCCGATCCACCAATACGGCTCCGAGGAACAGCGCCAGAAGTTCCTGCCCAAGCTGCGCACCGGCGAATGGGTCGGCTGCTTCGGCCTGACGGAGCCCGATGCCGGTTCCGACCCCTCTTCCATGCGCACACGCGCCAAGAAGGTGGATGGCGGCTGGATCATCAACGGCTCCAAGACCTGGATCACCAATTCGCCGATCGCCGATGTCTGCGTCGTGTGGTGCAAGGATGAATCCGACACGCTGCGCGGCTTCATCCTGGAGCGCGGCATGAAGGGCCTGACCACGCCCAAGATCGAGGGCAAGTTCAGCCTCCGCCCCTCGGTCACCGGCATGATCATGATGGAAGATGTCTTCGTGCCGGAGGCAAACCGCCTGCCCGGCGCGAAGTCCTTCGCAGCACCGTTCTCCTGCCTGAACCGCGCCCGCTATGGGATTGCCTGGGGCGCCATGGGGGCCGCCGAATTCTGCTGGCACGCCGCGCGCGACTACACGCTGAACCGCAAGATGTTCGGCAAGCCTTTGGCCGCCACGCAGCTCATCCAGAAGAAGCTCGCGGATATGCAGACCGAGATCACGCTGGGGCTGCAA
>JAPLOK010000183.1 GCA_026400775.1 Alphaproteobacteria bacterium
AGCAGGATTGGAACACCACCAGCCAGAAGGTGTCGTTCTCTATCAGGATATCGTACTGCGTGAGGCCGACGAATTCATCCATGCGCCGGCTGAGCATGGAGAGATAGATCGCGTAGCCTGCCGGATAGACGACCAGGCCCAGGATCACGCAGATCAGGGGCAGCGTCATCAGGAAGGCAATGGAGGAACGCCGCCGCGCCAGCTTTTGCAGGCTGCTGCTGCGCGGCTGCGCCACCGCGGGGATTGCCGCGGACATGCTGTCGGCCATTCAGGAATCTCCGGGCGGGAAGAGGGCGGCAAGGCGCCGCCCCCGGCGTTGCGGGGTTGCTTCACTCGTCAGGCTGCGGCGCAGCCTGACGAGATCAGACCCATGCCATCAGCCGCCGCGGCGGATGGTGTTCAGTTCGCGCTCCAACCAGCCGAAGGCGGTGTCCACGCTCTCATTCGCCTGGACGATGCGCGCGATGAGCTTGGTGTTCAGGGCCTGGTTGTAGGCCTGCACCGCCAGGTTCGCCGGCGCCGGGGCGAAGGCCACCGAAGTCCGCGAATTGTGGTGCGTGCGCAGAGGGTAATTATACACCGTGCCGACCGGCGGGCCTTCCGTCGACCACACATTGAAGTCGTTCATCGACAGGAAGGGCGGGATGTCATAGCCGGCGCTGGTGCTGGTCTGCGCATCCGCCTGCTCGCGGTCGGAGAGGAATTCCAACAGCTCCTTCGCCGGCCCCTGCACGCGCGAGAAATTCCAGATGCCCCAGAAATACGGCAGGTAGCCCACAAAGCGTCCCTGCGGCCCCGAAGGCACCGGAACCGTCCAGCACTGCGCACCCACCGCCGGGTTGTCGCGCCGCGCGGAGACCCAGGCCGAAGGCGGGTTGAAGATCAGCGCCGAACGGCCGGAAATCAGCGCGCGGTTGTTCGATGCGTCATCCCATGCCCAGACGTCGCTTGGCAGCTGGCGCGAGATGCGCACGGCCATGTCCACCGCGGCGCGCAGATTGGCGTTGTTGCGCACGGTGATGTTGCCGCGCTCATCCATCACATTGGCGCCGTAGCTGGCGAAGAGTGCGCCCAGCCAATCCACCGCATCGGTGAAGCTGCCCATGGGCAATCCGAACGGCACGCCCCCGCGATTGCAGGCTTCTGCGGCGCGCGCGAAGGTTTCCCAGTTCCAGGTATCGGCACCGGGGCCAGCGCGGTTTTCAGCGGGCCACATGGCGCGGGTATCGATGCCGGCATGCTGCTGCATCAGGTCGAAGCGGACGCAGGCGGGCTTCATCTGCGTGCCCGACACGGCCGGGATCGCGACCCAGTTGCCGCCCGGCTTGCCGAGGTATTCCGCGGCCGGCGTCACAGGGCCGTATTTGCGGGTCAGCCGGCCCATCACGTCATCGACGTTCACCAGCATGAGCTGATGCGCCGCTGGTTCCCAGGTCGGGAAGGACAGGATGTCATGGCCGGACCGCGACTGCGCCTGGGCGGCGATCGTCAGCAGATTCTGGTTGCCGACCGAGGTGATGAAATCAACATTGATGTTGGCGCGGTTGCGCTCACCCCATTGCGCGCAAAGCCGGCGCAGCACGTCATTGCCGGCGGGAACCCAATGGTCCCAGAAGCCGCAACGAATCGTCGTGGTGGGCTGGCCGAACACCGCCGGCGCGGACAGCGTGCCGACCGTTGCGACACCCCCGCCGAGCGCGGCTCGGCGTGTGACCTCAAGCTTGGACATTCTGGAGCTCCTCATGCGATTATTCACGCGGTTCTTTGCCGCTGGATGCAAGCCTACGCATCGTGGCGGGCGCCGTGCAACACTTATGAAGGATGAGGTTTTGGTAATGATCGCGGAACGGGCCGATGTGCTGATTATCGGCGCCGGCATGGCGGGTGCGACGGCCGCGGCCAACCTGGCCGCCACCCACAAGGTGATTTTGCTGGAGGCGGAGGATACCGCAGGCTACCACGCCACCGGCCGCAGTGCCGCGATCTGGATCCGCAACTACGGAGCTGCGGATGTGCGCATCCTGACTGCGGCGTCGAAGGAGTTCTTCGAAAATCCGCCGGCGGGCTTTACCGAGACTCCGCTGGCCTCGCCGCGCCCGGTGCTGCAACTGGCGCCGCCCGAGCAGCTCGCCGCATTGGAGGAATTGCTCTCCGGCGGCGCGGTGATCGAGCGCATCAGCCCGGCCCGCGCCAAGGAGATGGTACCCGCGCTGCGCGATGGCTACGCCGCCGGCGCGGCGCTGGAAACAGACTGCTTCGACATCGAAGTGGCCGCCTTGCATGCTGGCTACCTGAAGCAGCTGCGCGCGCGCGGCGGTGGCATCGCGCTCCGCCATCGCGCCGGGCGCATCTGGCACGAGCACGGCCTTTGGCACGCCGAAACCCAGGGCGGCGAGGTGCACGCCGCACCCACCCTGGTCAACGCTGCCGGCGCCTGGGGCGATGTGGTGGCCGAGCTCGCCGGCGAGCCGCGCGTGGGCCTGCAACCCAAGCGCCGCACCGCCTGCATCATCGACCCCGCACCCTTCGATGTGCGCGGCTGGCCCTTGGTCGGTGATGTCGGCCACAGCTGGTACGCGCGGCCCGAGGCGCGCAGCAAGATCATGCTCAGCCCCGCCGATGAGATCGACAGCGAACCCATGGATGCCTGGCCCGATGACTATGATGTCGCCATCGCCGTGGACCGCATGCAGCAGGCGCTGGATATCGAGGTGCAGCGCGTGGAACACAGCTGGGCGGGCCTGCGGACCTTCGCGCCGGATCGTTCGCTGGTGATCGGGGAAGGCCGCCTGCCGGGCTTCTTCTGGATGTGCGGGCAGGGCGGCTATGGCATCCAGACCGCACCCGCCGCAGGCATGCTGATCGCAGCCCAAATCCGCGACGAAGCGCCCCCACCAGGCACCGAGGATGCGGTGGCGCTGGTCGATCCGCGGCGGTTCTCCTGATGCTGCCGGTCTTCGCCGATGTGCGGGCGGCTGCCGCGCGGATCGCGCCGCATATTCGCCGCACGCCGATGTTGCGCCACCCCGCGATCGATGACGCTGTGGGTGCCGCCGTCTTCATCAAGCCCGAGCCTTTGCAGCGCACTGGCAGCTTCAAGCTGCGCGGCGCGCTGAACGCGGCGATGCAGTTGCCGGCCGGCACGCATATGGTCACACACAGTTCCGGCAATCACGGCCAGGCTTTGGCCTGCGCGGCCGCCTTGCTCGGCCTGCGCGCGACCATCGCCATGCCCGCTGATGCGCCTGTCGTGAAGGTGGATGCGACGCGCCGCTGGGGTGCGGAGATCATCCCCTTCGACCGTCATGGCGTGGACCGCCATGCGCTGGCGCGCGAGATCGCCGCCGCGCGCGACGCCGTGGTGGTGCCGCCCTTCGACCATTCGCATGTGATCGCGGGGCAGGGAACGCTCGCGCTGGAACTGCTGGAGGACGCGCCGCCGCTGGACGCGCTCGCCGTGTGCACTGGCGGCGGCGGGCTGCTTGGCGGCTGCGCGCTGGTCATGGCCGAACTCGCGCCCGCTGCGCGCGTCTGGGCGGTGGAGCCCGAGGGTTGGGATGATTACGGCCGCAGCCTGCGCGAAGGTACGCGCCTGGCCAATGACGGCGCCGGCGAAGGCCTGTGCGATGCGCTGCTGTCGAAAATGCCCGGCGAGATCACGTTCGCCGTCAACGCGCCGCGTGTGGCGGGCGGCGTGGTGGTGACGCGGGCAGAGGTGTTCCGCGCCATGCGCCTAGCCTTCGAGCATCTGAAGATCGTGGTCGAACCCGGTGGTGCGGTGGCCTTGGCAGCGGTGCTGGCGGGCAAGGTGAAGGGCGATGCTATCGGCGTCGTGGTCAGCGGCGGCAATGCTGATCCGGCGGTTTTCGTCCAGGCCCTGGCGGGCTGATTCGCGTCACGGCGCGCGTTCCAGCGCGAACCATTGCAGGCCCATCGGCGGCGCTTCCTCGGCGAAGCGGAAGGCGATCACCGCCTGGCCGCTCAGCACCGTGCTGGCCGGCAGCGCCACATCGAACACGCCGCCCTGCGGCTGCAGCGCGACATGCTGCGCGACCATGCCATTGACCAGCACCTCGACCGCGACCGCCGCGCGGGCGATGGCGGCGAAGCGGAAGACCATCGGCTCGGTGGTCGGCGTGAAGCGCAGCCGCAGCCTGGCCTCGTTGCCCTGCGTCCAGCGGCCCCAGCCCAGGGGGCGGGCGAAGCCGCAGGCCAGGAAGGCGCCACTGGCCGAAACGCGCACCGGCTGGCCGATCACCGCCACATCCTGCACCGCGCGCGGCCAGCAATCGCTGCTGCGCGTCATGAAGTAGTTGCGGTAGTCGATGTCGACCGCAGGGTTGCGAGCCAGATACAGCGCGTAGACCTGGAAGCCCGCGAGCATCAGGGCGGCCAGGTACCAGGGAAGGCGGCGGATCATATCAGGCCTCCGTGACCGGCGAACCACATCGCCAGCAGCGGGATGTTCAGCGCGGCCAGCACCAGCCCCGTGCGCAGCAGGCCGGGCGAGAGACGCTCCAGCACCAGGGCGGCGGCGATCAGCAGCGGGGCCACGCCGAAGCCGTAGCGCGGCATGGACTGGATAGAGGTGGCCAGCGGCACCACCAGGCAGAACACCGCGAAGATGCATTCGGGCCACATCCGCCGCGCCGCGAGCCAGCCCGTGAGGGCGAACCACAGCAGCGTCCAGGCCGCGCACCATTGCCGCGAATGGTCGTGCGCCAGGAACAGCGCGAGGTCGTTCGCGCCCAGCGCATCCCACAGCACCGCCAGCGGATTGCCGATCTCCCGCCCCCAGGCGCGCTGCACATGTGAGAAGGCGAAGGCATCACCCATGTGCCAGTGCAAATAGACCATGAAGCCGAACAGCCCCGAGACCGAGAACAGGATCGCGGTGATCAGGTCGGGCCGGCGCAGCATATGGGCGGGAAAGGCGAGCCACCGCCCGCCCGCGCGCAGATGCTCGCGCAGCATGGCCACTACCATGGCGAAGCAGAAGAACACCCCCACCGGCCGCGCGGCCGAGAGCAGGAATCCCCAACCGCCCGCGCGCAGGAAGGCGCCCGATTTCAGCGCCACCAGCCCGCCCATCACCAGGAACAGGAACAGCGATTCGGTGTAGACCGCGTTCAGGTAGAAGGAGAATGGCGCGAAGCTGAGTATGGCCACGAAGTAGCGCCGCGCGGCCGCGCTGTCGAAATAGCCGAAGGCGAGCAGGCAGGTCGCGATGGCCAGCGTGTTGGACAGCAGGATGCCGGCCAGCAGCGCCGGCAGCGTGGTCAACGCCGCGACCAGTGCGACCAGCGCCTGGTAGAGCGGGAAGAAGGCCCAGTTCGCGGCATCACCCGCATCATGCGCATGCGGGGCTGCGTCATAGCCATGCGTCGCGGTGTGCAGGTACCAGCCGCAATCGAACTGGCACAG